>JALYLW010000142.1 GCA_030774055.1 Acidobacteriota bacterium | reverse complement strand
ACGCATTGCTCGCCGCCGTCGAGGACGATGACGTGTCGCGCGCGCAGGCACTGCTGGCGAAGAAGGCCGATCCAAATGCGAGCGACAAACACAACGTCAGCGCACTGATGATGGCGGTGGAGTCCGCCGACGCCGAGATGGTGAAGCTGCTCCTGGCAGCCCCAGCCGACGTCAACGCCGGCGACCAGAGTGGGACAACCGCTCTGATGACCGCGGCCGAGTTCGGCGATGCCGACCTCATGCCGCTGCTGCTCGACGCCAAAGCCAATGTCAACGCTACCGACGTAAATGGTTGGACGGCGCTGACCATCGCCTCACTCGAGGGCAAGCCGGAGGCGGTGAAGCTGTTGCTGGAGCGCGGCGCGGATCCGCGCCTGCGCGACCGCGAAGGGCATTCCGTGTGGATGTTCGCCGCCGCCCAAGGCGACCAGGACGCGATGAATCAACTGCTCGACCCTGACGTCACGCACCTCACCAAGAAAGATCTGGAGCTGGCTGACCGTCGCGGCTGGACGGCGCTGCACCATGCGTGCGCGCAGGAGCATCCCGCGGTCGCGCAGATGCTGCTCGACGCCGGCGCAAACCCGAACGCGCGCGATACTTCCGCATGGACTCCGCTCATGCTCGCGGCGCAATCGCACTGCTATACCTGCGCGCAGCTGCTCACCAGCCATGGCGCGAAGGTGAACCTAGCCTCGGCGAGCGGGACGACGCCGCTGATGCTGGCTGCGGCGCAGGGCGATGTGGGACAGGTGGAGCTATTACTGAAGCGGGGGGCGAATGCGAATGCGGCCTCGCGCCAGAAGAACACGGCATTGCTCGAAGCCGCCGCGCGCGGATTTGTAGAAGTCGCACAGAAGCTGCTCGCTGCGGGCGCCGATCCGAACGTGCGGACGGCTCGGGGCGAGACGGCGTTGCGGCGCGCGACTTCGAAGACCGCGGCAGGGAATCCAGACTCGCCGATGATCCAACTGTTAAAGCAAGCGGGGGCAAAGTAGGATGCGGCAAAACATTTTGGGGGTCCTCGGGCTATCCCAGGGAGGCAACAATGAACAAAATGTTGTTCGTTTGGGGATGGGTCGGATGTATCGCTCTGGCGCTGGTGCTGATCGGCATAGGAGTGCTGGGCGCGGTCGGCGCATCGATGTCGTCTTCGCCCGATAGTACCGCGGCCCAGACAGCGGTCACGGGAGCGGTGGGATTGATCGGACTGGCATACATCCCTTTACTGGCCGCCGCGGTGATCTTCCTGGTGATGATGTACAAGATGTGGGGCGCGATCCAGGATGGCCAGGCGCGGTCGACCCCGGGGAAAGCGGTTGGGTTCATGTTCATCCCATTCTTCAACATCTACTGGGCATTCCAGGCGATCTGGGGCTGGGCGCAGGATTACAACAAATACATCGCGCGGCATAACGTGCGCACCCAACCGGTGCCGGAAGGCTTGTTCCTCACCTACGTGATCCTGTGCTTTGTCGCAGTGATCCCGGTACTGGGGCTGCTCGCGGTGCTGGTGAACATCGTGATCGGCGTGATGATGGCCAGCAAGATCTGCGATGCCGTGAATGCGCTTTCGTCGGCGCCGCGCGCTGCCGCAGCGGTGGCGGGCACCTAGTCCGCTTGCCCGTTTCACTTCCGCCGTTCGGTGCTACCATCGAGCGCGATGCCCCAACGGCGGAAGTCTTCCTCTCATCCCGCAAAGTCGCGCCGCCTGGCGCGCACGGCCGGAACCGAACTGGTGGTCATCACCGGCATGTCGGGCTCGGGCAAGGCGAGTGTGCTCAAAGCCTTCGAAGACATGGGCTACTACGCGGTGGACAATCTGCCGGTGGAGCTGATCCCGCATTTTGCCGAGCTGGCGCGCGAGTCGTCGCAGATCGAGCGCGCGGCGCTGGTGGCGGACGTCCGCGAAGGCCACGGGCTGTCGCGGCTGCCGGCGATCCTGAAGACGCTCAAGCGTTCGTTGCCTACACGCGTGGTGTACCTCGAGGCGTCTGACGAAGCGCTGTTGCGGCGCTTCAGCGAGACGCGCCGGCCCCATCCGTTGGGCAAAGAATCGCCGGTGAAGATGGCGATCCATAACGAGCGCAAGCGCCTGCGGCCGATCCGCGCGATGGCCGACATGGTCGTCGATACCACCAAGTTCAACGTGCATGAGCTGCGCGCGCATATCACCCGACGATTCCAGCACGCGCCTACGGAAAAGAACATCCTGGTCTCGTGCATGAGCTTCGGCTACAAGAATGGCGTTCCGGAAGACGCCGACCTGGTGTTCGACGTGCGCTTCCTGCCCAACCCGCACTTCATCCCCAAGTATCGGCCGCTGACCGGGCGCGATCCCGCGGTGGCGCAGTACATCCGCGGCTTCCCGCAGACGCGGCAGTTCATCCGTAAGGTCACCGACATGCTCGCCTACCTGCTTCCCCACTACGTGCGTGAAGGGAAGAGCTACCTCACGATCGGATTCGGCTGCACCGGCGGGCAGCATCGCTCGGTGATGATCGCGGAAGACGTGCACAAGCGCTTGGCGGAAGAAGGATACCGGGTGAAAGTCGTCCACCGGGACAGTCCGAAATGACGAAGTCCAGCCAGCTGATCCTGCCACCCCGCTGCGCGAAGTTGAGGTTTCGGCTGCTGTAGAATCAATCTCTTGCAAGCACCCTCGACAACCCTAGGAATCCCATGCGGCAGTTAATGCGGCTGCTGCGCTACGTGCGCCCGTACTGGCTGCAGCTCTCGGCGTCTGTCGTGCTGATGGCGCTGGTGGGGCTGTTCGACGCGTTCCGCATCCTGCTGGTCGGGCCGATGCTCGATCGCGTGCTGCGGCCGGACACTGGCTCCGACAACATCGTGCTCTTCACCGTGCCCGGCGGCGGGCCCACGGTCTACCTGCAGCAGTTTGTTCCAGCCCATTTTCATAATGCGTGGACAGTGGTCGCCTTCGCGCTGGTGGTTTCCACCCTGGTGAAGGGAGTCTGCGATTATCTGGGAACGTACCTGGTGAACTTTGCCGGCTACGGCCTGATCACCGACCTGCGCAATCACATCTACGACGGGATCCTGCGACGCTCGGCCGCGTTCTTCCAGAAGCACACCACCGGCACGCTGCTCTCCACCATCATCAACGACATCGAGAAGGTGCAGTTCGCGATGTCCACGGTGCTGGCCGAGTTTCTGCAGCAGTTCTTCATCCTGCTATTCACCGCGGCGGTGGTGGTGGTACTGGGCGGGAAGCTGGCTTGGGTGCTGCTGCTGTTCATCCCCTTCATCTTCTATTCCGCGCGGCGCATCGGGAAGCGGGTACGCTCGACCACGCGCAAGGGCCAGGACAAGCTGGCCGACATCCAGAACATCCTGCACGAGACCATCACCGGCAACCGCATCGTGAAGGCGTTCAACATGGAAGCGTGGGAAAGCTCGCGCTTCCGCGGTGCGGCGCAAAAGCTCTTCCGCGCGAACTTGCGCTCGGTGGCGGCGTATTCACTCACCGGCCCGATGATGGAGCTGCTCGGCGCCCTGGCTATCGCCTTGTTGTTGCTGCTGGGGCGCGACTACATCAAGGTGGGATACATCAAGCCCGGCGTCTTCGTCGCATTCATCTTCGCGGTATTCAAGCTTTACGATCCGGTGCGCAAGTTCGCCATCTACAACAATAATTTCCAGCAGGCGCTGGGCGCATCGTCTTCGATCTTCGAGTTCCTCGATGAACAGGACGAGGTGAAAGAACGGCCGGGAGCGAAGGCGCTGCCGCCGTTCCGCGACGCGGTCCGCTTCGAGAAGGCCAGCTTCACCTACGGAGGTGGCGACCAAGAACGCGGGAACGAAGAACGCGGCATCCTGCACGGCATCGACTTGACGGTGAAGCGTGGCGAGGTGCTGGCCGTGGTCGGCTCGAGCGGCGCGGGCAAGAGCACGCTCGTCCACCTGATCCCAAGATTCTTCGACGTGAGCGATGGCCGGATCACGCTCGACGGGCAGGACATCCGCGAGGTCACGCTGGCTTCGTTGCGCGCACAGATCGGCATCGTGACCCAGGAGACCATCCTGTTCAACGACACCGTGCGCGCGAACATCGCGTATGGACGCCAGCAGGTCTCGCAGCAGGAGATCGAGGCCGCGGCCAAGGCGGCGCTGGCGCACGATTTCATCCTGAACATGCCCGAAGGGTACGACACGGTGATCGGCGAAAAAGGGTTGCGGCTCTCCGGCGGCGAGCGGCAGCGCATCGCCATCGCGCGCGCCATCCTGAAGAACGCCCCCATCCTTATCCTGGACGAAGCGACCTCGGCGCTCGATACCGAGAGTGAAGCGCTGGTGCAATCGGCGATCGGCAACCTGATGGCCAACCGCACCGTCTTCGTGATCGCGCATCGACTCTCGACCGTGCGCCGCGCCACGCGCATCGTTGTGCTCGAAGAAGGACGCATTACCGACGCGGGCACGCATGAGGACTTGATGGGACGCCTGGGGACATATCGCAGGCTCTATGACCTGCAGTTCGTCGAGCTCGATCCCAAGATCCCGATGATATAAGCCGTCCATTATTTGAGGGCGACGATCAGGGTCGCGAGTAGGGCGACAAGGTAAGATACCCGCGACCCGATATCTGCAACCCGGTAGCGGCGATCCACTATGCCAGTTCGCTCCATGACCGCGTTCGCGCAGGTAAAAGGGCAAGCCGGCGACCAGCTCGGCTTCACCCTGTCGTTGAAGTCGGTGAACCATCGCTTCCTCGACCTGAACCTGCGCATGCCGTCTGAGACCGACGCGCTCGAGATGAAGATGCGCAAAGCGCTGAAAGAAAGACTGGCACGCGGGCACGTGGATGTAACACTCGCCATTGAGCGCGGCACCGGCGCGCAGTTCGAGGTGAACAAGACGCTGGTCGGCGGATACGTGGAAGCGTTCCGCGCGGCGGCCCGCGTTTTCGGCGTGGTCGGGGAGCCTGACTTGAACGCCATCCTGCGCATGCCGGGCGCGCTGAACTCGGCGCTCGCCTCGATGGACGGTGCATTCGAAGCGGCGGTCACGGCGAAGCTCGACGAATGCATGGCACTGCTCGACGAGATGCGCACCCATGAAGGCGCAGGCATCGAGCGCGAGCTGCGCGAGCGGATGAAGGCGTTGAAGTCTGCGACCAGCGAGATCGAGAAGCTGCGCGGCGCGGTCTCGCGCTCTTATCTCGAAAAAGTGGAAGCGCGGATGAAGGAGTTGATCGGAGCGCACGCGGAGAAAGACCGCATCCTGCAAGAAGCGGCGCTGTTGGCCGAGCGGAGCGACATCCAGGAAGAGATCGTGCGCATGCACAACCACATCGCACACTTCCTGCAACTGCTAGAACAGGGGACAGAGGTCGGCAAGAAGCTCGACTTCCTGTTGCAGGAGATGAACCGCGAATCGAATACGCTGCTCTCGAAGACGTCTGGCGTTTCGGGCGAGGGGCTGCGCATCACGGAGTTAGGATTGGCAATGAAGTCGGAGATCGAGAAAGCGCGCGAACAGGTGCAGAACGTCGAATGAGCGGGATCCTATACATCATCTCGGCGCCGTCAGGGTCAGGGAAGTCGACCCTGGTGACGGAGATCCGCAAGGTCGTTCCCGACCTGGAGTTCTCCGTCTCGTACACCACGCGGCCGAAGCGAGGCAGCGAGCAGAATGGGCGCGAGTATTACTTCATCTCGCGCGACGAGTTCGAGCGCATGATCTCGGCCAACGACTTCCTTGAGTACGCCGACGTCTTCGGGAACTACTACGGTACGGCGCAGCGCTTTCTGCATGAGGCGGCGAAGCGGGGCAAAGACCTGCTGCTCGATATCGACGTCCAGGGCGAAAAGCAGGTGAAGCAGAAGGTCCCCGGGGCAGCCAGCATCTTCGTGCTGCCTCCCTCGCGGCAAGTGCTGGAGCTGCGCTTGCGGCGGCGGAGCGAGGCGGAGGGGGCCGATTCCGAGGCGGTCATCCAGCGGCGGCTGCACGAGGCCTCGAAAGAGATTGAGAATTACCCGAATTACGACTATATTCTCGTGAACGACCAGCTGGAACGTTCCATCGATCAATTGAAGGCCATTGTGGTCGGCGAGCGCCTGAAGAGGGCGGGCCGTCCTCTCACGCCGCAAGAACAAGCCGTCGTGGAGGCGTCCAAGGCCAACCTGCGCGAGAACATGCGCGAGAAGGCTCAGACGGTGCTGAAGACGTTCCAGTTATCCGCCGCCCCACAGCGGTAAACAGGCCCAAGTGAGGAAGTCCATGAAGCTCATCGAAGGATTCGACAGCAATTACCGGTACATCCTGGTGGCGGCGCGGCGGGCACGGCAACTGCAGGGCGGCTCGCGTCCCATGGTAGACACCGGCTCGCGCAAACCGTGCCGCATCGCGCAGCAGGAGATCGAAGCCGGCAAGGTCGGCTACGTGATCGGACCCCTGAAGACCGCGAAAGACTCGGTGAGCGATCTGCTCGATAACGCGATCAGCCGCAGGTAGCACCCCTTTTTCAACCCGCCACGGAAACACGCCGGGATGGGTGTCTCTGGGGTTTCAAGTCACGGGGTCCCGGGGTATCAGGCCGTGCGGCGAATCCTTCCTGCCCGGCCGGCATCCGATCAGATAACCGGGCGGCGCTTTCGAGCGCGCTCCGGAAGTACAATCGTTGACTCGATTATGAAGATCGCTCTCGGCGTCTGCGGAGGGATCGCGGCCTACAAGGCGGCGGAGATCGTCCGCCTGCTGCAAGACCGCGGCGTGCGCGTGCAGGTGGTGATGACACGCGCGGCGCAGGAGTTCGTGCGTCCGCTCACCTTTGCCGCGCTCTCCGGCGAGAAGGTCATCACCGGGCTGTTCGGTGCGGGTGCGGAAGAACCCAATATCGATTCCGCCGTCGAGCACATCGCGGTGGCGCAGTCCATCGACGCGCTTGTGGTCGCGCCGGCTACGGCGGACACGCTGGCAAAATTCGCCAACGGATTGGCGGACGATTTTCTCTCGACACTATTTTTGGCGACTACCGCGCCCGTGGTCGTGGCTCCCGCGATGAATGTGAACATGTGGGAGCACGAAGCCACGCAGGCGAATATCGCGAAGCTGAAACAGCGTGGCGTGCGCGTGGTCGAGCCCGACGCGGGATATCTTGCCTGTGGCATGACGGGCCCGGGACGTCTGGCGTCGAATGAGAGCATCGTTGCCGCGGCGCTCGAAGCGCTGGGCGCGACGCAGGATCTGGCGGGCGAGACCATCCTCATCACTGCCGGACCGACGCGCGAGTTTGTAGACCCGGTCCGCTACATCTCGAATCGCTCGAGCGGCAAGATGGGCTATGCGCTCGCCGAAGCCGCGCTGCGTCGGGGCGCGCACGTCATCCTCATCACCGGCCCGGTGGCGTTGAAGCCTCCGGGGGCGGCCGAAGTCATCCCCGTGGAGACGGCGGAGCAGATGCGCGAGGGGGTGCTCGGAAATCTTGCCCGCGCGACCATTGCGATCAGCACGGCCGCAGTGGCGGACTACAAAGCGAAGCACGTCGCGGGCGAGAAGATCAAGCGCACCGGACCGATGACGCTCGAACTCGAAGCCACGGCAGACATCCTGGCCGAGATCGCGAAGGTACGGCAGAATCAGATCCTCGTAGGTTTCGCAGCGGAGACCAGCAATGTTCTAGCGAACGCGAAAGCCAAGCTCGAGCGCAAGCAGCTCGACATGATCGTGGCCAACGACGTCTCAAAGCCGGCGATCGGCTTCGATTCGGATCGCAATGAAGTCACCATCCTCACACGCGACGGCAACGTGATCGACGTGCCGGAGACCACAAAGTGGGAGGTCGCGCACCGCGTCCTCGACGCAGTGGTGAAGCTGAAGCAGCGCCAGCCTGCTAGTATTCGGTCGTAATGGCCGATTTAGACAACCCACAATTCCAGAAGGAACTTGCGGCGCGGTTGCAGTATTACCGCGAGATGGGGATCTACGACCTTTATCGGCGCGAAGGTAGCGCCGGCGTCTCGCCGGCTGTAGCGGGCGCGTCCCGCGACCGCTCGGATCCGCCGCCACTTTCGCTGCCGATCCTGCGCGACGTCGAGGCCGAACTGCGGGCCATCCGCGAAGATATTGGCGACTGCACGCGCTGCGCGCTGCACAAGGGCCGGAAGAACATCGTGTTTGGCGTGGGGAACGCGCACGCCGAGCTGATGTTCGTGGGCGAGGGTCCGGGCGCGGATGAGGACGCCAAGGGCGAGCCGTTCGTCGGACGAGCCGGACAGCTGCTCAACAAGATGATCGAAGCGATGGGCGTAACGCGCGAACAGGTCTACATCGCGAACGTCGTCAAGTGCCGGCCACCCGAGAACCGCGCGCCGGAGCGCGACGAGATGGAGACGTGCTCGCCCTTCCTCTACCGGCAGATCGCGGCCATCCACCCGAAAGTCATCGTGGCGCTGGGCGCGACCGCGGCGAAGGCATTGCTCAACGTGAACGAGCCGATGAGCGCGCTGCGCGGACGCTGGCACGACTTCCGCGGGACCAAGCTGATCGCGACGTATCATCCGGCATACCTGCTGCGTGATCCGCGGCAGAAGAAAGAGACGTGGAAGGACCTGCAGCTGGCGATGAAGGAGCTCGGGCTGCCGCTGCCGGCCAAGGGCGTCGAGTAGAGACGGAGCTTGCCCCGTCTCCTTCCTCGCGCGACGCCCACCTGTAGAATCACGGGACGTCAACCATGCCCGAATATTGCGACGTGGCGTTGCCTGTCCCGCTCGACGCCACCTTTACCTACCGCGTCGCAGCGACTGCACCCGTGGTGGGCGGGCGGGTGCTCGTCCCCTTCGGACAGCAGCGCATGGCCGGCGTGGTCGTCCGTCTACACGATGACAAGCCCAGCGTAAAGACTAAAGAAGTACTTGAGGCGCTCGACGCCGCGCCTTTGCTGGAAGCGCCGCTGCTCGAACTGGCGGAGTGGATCGCCAACTACTACCTCGCGCCGCTCGGCGAGGTTTTCCGGACGATGTTGCCGGTGATGGCGGAGGTGCGGCGCATCCGCGAGTACCGCATCACCGACGTTGGACACACGGAGCTGTACAGGGCTAGCGAGCTGGGCTCCTCGCGCCGGTCGCAGCGGACTCCGGCGGAGCAGGACGTGGAGTACGCGGTGCTGAATCATCTCTCCGACCGCGAGGTGGCGCGCGAGACGGCGTTGCGCTCCGCTACCGGAGCCTCGCGCGCGCTGCTGGCCGGGATGCTGCGCAAGAAGTGGATCGCTTGGCAGGACGTTTCGGAATCGCGCGAACAGCGCCGGGTCGCAAAGGTCGTCGTGCTGAAGCAGGTAGAAGGGAAACTCAATGATGCGCAGCGGACCATTGTGGAAGCGCTGGCCGCCAGCGGTGGACGCCTGCATCTCGCGACGCTGCATGGCCTGGAGATATCAGCGAGCTCGCTGAAGACGCTGGAGAAACGTGGCGTGGTCGCCATCGAAGAAGAGCCGCAGGATTTCCACCTCACCTCGATGAAGGCGCGCAAGCGCGACTACGAGCTGAATGCCGAGCAGCAAAAGGCGTTCGAGCATGTGACGGCAGCGGCGCAGGCGGGAGAGTTTTCCGTCTCGCTGCTCTACGGCGTGACCGGGTCAGGCAAGACGGCGGTCTATCTCGCGGCGATGCAGGAGGCGCTGGCGGCAGGGAAGTCGGCGCTGATGCTGGTGCCGGAGATCGGGCTCACGCCGGCGGCGGCAGCGCATCTCTACGAGATCTTCGGCGACGAGGTCGCCATCCTGCACTCCGGACTTACACCGGGGGAACGCACTGAGCAGTGGCGCAGGATACACGCGGGCGGGGCGCGCATCGTGGTGGGGACGCGCTCTGCCGTGTTCGCGCCTCTCCCGGAGCTGGCACTGATCGTGGTTGACGAAGAGCAGGATTCCTCCTACAAGCAGGAAGAGACGCCGCGTTATCACGGGCGCGACGTTGCGGTGATGCGCGGCAAGCTGACGGGCGCGGCGGTGGTGCTGGGTTCAGCGACGCCGTCGCTGGAATCGTTCCACAACGCGAAGAAGCAGAAGTACGCGCTGCTCGAGTTGCGCGAGCGTGTGGAGCAGCGCGCGTTGCCGGGAGTGGAACTCGTCGACATGAAAGTCGAGTTCGCCGAGACCGGCGCCGACCATCTGTTCTCGCGCAAGCTGACGGAAGAGATCACCGCGTGCCTGGCGCGCGGCGAGCAGGCGATGATCCTGCTCAACCGGCGTGGATATTCCGCCATCGTGCTTTGCCGCTCATGCGGCGAGAAGATCGAGTGCGTGAACTGCGCCATCGCGCTCACCTATCACAAGGGCGCGAACAAGCTGGAATGCCATTATTGCGGATATAAGCGTCCGGTGCCGAAGACGTGTCCGAAGTGCGGCAGCGAGCACATCTACTTCCTCGGCTCAGGCTCGGAAAAACTCGAAGACGTGCTGCAAACGGCGTTTCCGGGGGCGCGCATCGGCCGGATGGACCGCGACACCATCCGCGGACGTGGCGACTTCGAGCGCGTGCTCAACCAGATGCACGCCGGCGAGATCGACCTGCTGGTAGGGACACAGATGATCGCCAAGGGACACGACGTTCCGGGCGTGACGCTCGTCGGCGTGGTCGGCGCGGACTTCGCGCTTGGCTTTCCTGATTTTCGCGCGGCCGAGCGGACCTTCCAATTGCTCACCCAGGTCGCGGGACGCGCGGGACGCGGCGAGACGCCGGGGCGCGTGATCCTGCAAACATTCTTTCCCGACCACTACGCCATACAGTTCGCGGCGCAGCACGATTACGACGGCTTCTTCGAGAAGGAGATACGGTATCGCGGGTGGATGCACTATCCGCCATTCACGGCGCTGGCGAACGTGCTCGTGCGCTCGGACAAGCTGGAGCACGCGTTGCGTTGGGCGGGCATGCTGGGGCGGTGGTTCGAGGCGAACGTAAAGCCTAAGACGAAGGGCCTGCGCGTGCTGGGGCCGGCGGCGGCGCCGATCGTCCGCTTGAAGCGGGACTACCGGTATCACTTCGTGCTCAAATCGGATTCGCGGAAGCGATTGAACGAGATACTGCGTGCGATGCTGGGACACGCGGTGGAGCAGAAGATCCCGCGGACGAACGTGATCGTGGACGTGGATCCTTTATCGCTTCTTTAAAACCACAAAATGGCCATCAGCGCTGCTGGGTGTAGGCGTCCCAAGCGTCCAGGGCAGAGCCGCCGGCGAACGGAGCCGGGACGAGCGTCAGCACGAGCATGAGCAGCGCGAAAGCCGCGAGCAGTTGGCGCTTGCCGTCGAGTGCGGGATAGAGGCTGACCTGGGGATGGCGCGAGCCCATGATGAGCAGGAATAGCGCCCACATGAACCATCCCTGCCAGAACAGGATAGCCAGCGGGATGAGCAGCAGGGTGAGCGCGCGCGTGATGCGGCGGTGCTGCTCGGGCGCGAGGGCGTAGACGATGTGTCCGCCGTCGAGCTGTCCGCCGGGCAGCAGGTTGAGCGCGGTCGCGAACATCCCGACCCAGGCGGCGAGCGCGATGGGATGCATGTAGAGGTCGTCGAGTGAAGCAGCCATCGCGCCGGTGACCGGCCAGGGGAGCACGGCGTGCAGCAGGTGAAAAATGAGCGGATAGCCGAACTGAAGGTCGGATTCGCCGACCAGGCCGGCCGCATGTTTCGAGAGCAGCAGACCGAGCACCGCGGCCGGGACAGCGATCACGAAGCCGGCAATGGGTCCGGCGATCCCGATATCGAAGAGCGCGCGGCGCGTAGGGATGGGTGACTTGATGCGGATGAACGCGCCGAATGTCCCGATGAGCGTGGGCGCGGGGATAAAAAAGGGCAGCGTGGCATAGACGCGATAGCGCAGGCAGTAAAGGAAGTGTCCGAACTCGTGTGCCAGCAGGATGGTGAGCAGCGTGACGGAGAATGGGATGCCGAGCAGCAGGTTGTGGGGATCGCTGAGCGCCCAGCGTACCGGAAAAAGATCGTGATCGAAACGGAACGGCGGCAGCTGATTGAGGAAGTTGTATTCGAGGCGCGCGCCCATCACGAGCGTGGTGAAGACGGTCGCGACGAAGAGCAGGATATGCAGCCACCAGCGGCGGCGCGGAGGAGTGATGACGTAGACCTGGTGGAGGCGGAGGTCGTCGAGGGAGAAAGCTGGCGGGAGGTTGGGGTCAGGGGAAGACATCAACTGGGCGACGATCCGATATCAGTATAGGGATGGTTCTTTTCTTCGAGGGCTTCGCGGTGAATCGGCTACGCCCGCGC
>JALYLW010000141.1 GCA_030774055.1 Acidobacteriota bacterium | reverse complement strand
GGTGGAAGCCGAACTGGCGGAGATGAGCGACGCCGACGCGGCCGACTTCCTCTCCAGCTACCATCTGACCGAGAGCGGCCTGGCGCGTTTGATCCGCAAGACCTACGAACTGCTGGGCCTGATCTCGTTCTTCACCGTGGGCGAAGACGAGTGCCGCGCCTGGACCATCCGCCGCGGATGGCGCGCGGTCGAGGCAGCGGGCGCGATCCACTCCGACCTGGAAAAACATTTCATCCGCGCAGAGACCATTCACTGGGACCAGTTGCTCGAGGCAGGTTCGGAAGCGAACGCGCGCGGCAAGGGCACGCTGCGCCTTGAAGGCAAGGACTACATTGTGAAAGATGGCGACGTCATGCACATTCGCCACTCCGGGTAGTACCCAGTACTCAGTACCCGGTACTCAGTGGCCGGAGTAGTACCCAGTACTCCGTACCCGGTACCCAGCGGCCGAGCGCTCAATGTCCTGTACCGATCTGCCGCGCGATCAGTACTCTGTGCCCGGTTGCCGGATGGAGGGAGAAGCATGGCGCAGTCTTACAAAGAATTGGTTGCGTGGCAGAAAGCCATCGATCTCGTGGTGGCGATCTACAAGCTCACCGAGGGATTCCCGAAGCACGAACTTTACGGACTAACATCTCAGCTTCGACGCGCTGCTGTGTCCGTGCCAAGCAATATTGCAGAGGGGCAAGCGCGCTATTCCAAACGAGAGTTTGTTCATTTTTTGCGAAACTCGCTGGGCTCATTGGCCGAGATCGAGACGCAGTTAGTGATCTGTGAACGGCTCAAGTACATTGATGCCGAGCAGCTCAAGAGAAGTGAGAAGCAATCCGCAGAGATCGGCCGGATCACGAACGGGCTGATTAACTCCATGCAGGTCGAAGGAGCGTGATGAGGGATTCTCTGGATACTGGGTACTGGGTACTGAGTACCGGGTACTGGGTACTCTGAATGCATCCGATTCTGCTTAGCGTGTTGCTCGGCGTCACCGCCGCCGCCGCCAACGTGTTCGGCGGCGCCATCATGGTGCAGCGGCACTGGGAGCGGCGCTATCTCAATTACTTCATCGCGCTGGGCTCGGGATTCATGCTGGCCACCGCGATCCTCGAGATGATCCCGGAAAGCCTGAAGCCGGAACTGAACCCGCACGGCTGGGCTCCATTCTTCATCCTCGGCGGATACCTGATCGTCCATCTTTTCGAGCACACGCTCACACCGCACTTCCATTTCGGGGAAGAGACGCACGAGCATGAAGTCACGCCGCCGCATCGCAGCCTCTCGGTGTTGTTCGGCTTGCTCATCCACGCCTTCTTCGACGGCATCGCCATCGCCAGTGGCTTCCTGGTCTCGAACTTCCTGGGATGGATCGTTTTCGGGGCCGTCTTCCTGCACAAAGTGCCGGAAGGCTTCACCGTCGCGTCGGTGATGCTGGCGAGCGGACGCAGCCGGCTGAAGTCGTGGGGCGCTTCTGTACTGCTCGGAGGCGCAACGCTTGCCGGCGTGCTGACGATGGCCGTCTTCCAGCACAGTGTCGATGCGGGCCTACCACTCTCTGCCGGGGTGACTATCTATGTGGCCGCCACCGACCTGCTGCCCGAGGTCAACCGCGAGCCCGGCGTGAAGATGGCGCTGGTCGTCTTCCTCGGTGTGGGATTGATGTTCGCGCTCGACCGCCTCTTCCACGTTCACTAAAGCCGCGAGTCGCGAGCAAAAGAAGACCCCAGCCAAAGCTGGGGTTGACGTCGCCTGCTCCACCTCCACCACTATTCCATCACCACTACTCCACCTGGTGCTTGGCGCTGTAGCCGTCACGCGCGATGATCTGGTACTTCAGCTGCTTGCCCTTCTCGTTGACCATCTTCAGCGGCTCCCCGTTCATAGGGTTCACCAGCTCGACCTTGATCTTGCGATACGAGCCATCCATTTTGGTGTTGCTGGGATGGTAGGCGAGCGAGTACTGGCTGCGGATCACGTTGGCGATGGAACCGAAGATCTCCGGCATCTCGCCAAGAAAGCGCGGCTTGTAGGCTTGTCCGCCGGTCATTTTGGCGAAGTAATTCATCTGATTGTCAGCCTGCAGGTAATTCATCGAGGTGATCGGACCCATCCTGCCCTCGACCTGGGTGCGGACGAAGCCGCCCGTACTCACGGCGAAGATGGTGACGTTCGGCGTAGTCTTCACCTTCTTATACGCGTCGTCGAGAGTGTGCTTGCTGAAGGTGTCGAGGCCGCTGGAGATCAGGATCACGTATTTGCGGCCTTCGATGCGGTCAATGCGGTCGAGCGTGTCGTAGAGCGCGTCGAACAGGTTGGTCTCGCTGAATCCGGGAATGCGCAGGTGACCGAGCGCGGCGTAGATCTGCTTCTTGTCCTGGGTGAAGTCGGCGAGGATCTGCGGCCGCATGTCATAGGACACCACCGCGATCCAGTCCTGCGGCTTCAATCCGGAGGCGAAGGTGTAGGAAGCGGCGAGCATGTCATTGATGAAACTGTAGTTCGTGTTGGCGAACTCGACCAGCAGCACCGCAGTGATGGGCGCCTCGGACTGGGTGAACGTGGTCACCTTCTGCGGAACGCCATCTTCGAGCACACGGAAGTTCTCTTTGTGCAGGCCGGGGACGAAGCCGCCCTCCCGGGTAGTGACGGTCACGTCCACGGTCACCGAGGGCACGTCGACGCGCACCGAGTAATCGGGCATGCCTGCCGGGTTCTTGAATTTCTCCGGCTTGTCTTTCTTTTCCGGCGGCGCGCTCTCATCCTTCTTCTTGGGGATGGCGATCGTCCCGACGTCGCCCTCGGGGCCGCCGGAGCTGGGCGCGGACTCCTGCGCGTCCTTCGACCCGGAAGCGCCGGAGGGCGGGGGCTGGGTCGGGTTCGTCTGCGGCGCTTGCGGCTGGGCGAAGCTGAACGGTGCCGCCAGCGCGGCTGCCACCAATGCCAACCGGACTAACACGGCAAGGCGTTCTGCGGGCATGACTAAGTGTGTTTTCGGAGACATAGCAACCAGGGTCCAGAGTATCTGATGGTAGTATAGATGCCGGATCATCCCTTTTTGAACCTGCGACGAGCGGCTTTTTGCCGCCGTTTTTCGAGTCTGGGAAGGGAAGGCCCTTATCGCTGTATGAAGAATCTATTGTTCCCGCGCCTCGTTGTCCTGCTCGCCATCGTTCTGTGCGCTGCAGCCGGATCAGCCGCCACCCCGAAAAAAACAGTCGCGCAAGCTCCCGCCCCTGCGCCGGCGGCCGCCGCCAATGCGGCGTTGCCCGAAGTCGCTTCGAACGTCGTCTCAAACGTCGCTTCGAACGTCGCTTCGACGCCCAACATCATCCCCATAACGGAGATCGAGCCGGGGATGCGCGGCGTGGCCTACACCGTCTTTGAGGGAGTGAAGCCGGAGCCGATGGAGGTAGAAGTCCTCGGCGTGCTCAAGAATAACTTCAACGGCCCGAAGAGCAACGTGATCCTGGTCCGCCTCCACGGACAAAAAGTGGAATACACCGGCGTGGTCGCCGGCATGAGCGGCAGCCCGGTCTATTTCAATGGACGCCTCGCCGGCGCGCTGGCGTTCCGTCTCGGAGAATTCTCGCGCGAGCCGATCGCCGGCGTTACTCCCATCGAAGAGATGCTGGAGATCAATGAGCTCGACAAGACCATCCCGGCAGAATCCGTTGCCGGCGGTAAGCCGAAATCGGAGGCGACGAAGACATCGATGACAGCGCCGCCGGCGCCTGCCGCCGCGCCCGAGGTTCCCGCCTACGCGCAATATCTCAAGCCCATCGGCGCTCCTCTGGTGTTCTCAGGATTCAGCGAAGATTCCGTGCGCCGCTTTGCCTCGCAGTTTGCCTCCGCCGGCGTGATGCCGGTGATGGGAGCGGGCTCGGTGAGCGACGAGAAACAGCCCGAGCCGCTCGAACCGGGCTCGTCCGTGAGCGCGCTGCTGGTCCGCGGCGACATGAACATCGCCGCCACCTGCACCGTGACATACATGGACGCGCAACGGCTGCTCGCCTGCGGCCATCCGCTGCTGCAGTTCGGCATGGTCGACATGCCGATGACCAAGTCGCGCGTGCTCGCCACGCTGCCTTCACCAGCCAACGCTTTCAAGATCGTGAACGCGACCGAAGAAGTGGGATCGTTCGTGCAAGACCGCCACACCGGCATCATGGGCCGCTTCAACAAGCAGCCGCGGATGATCCCGGTAACGCTCAACGTACACGGCGGGCCCAAGCCGGTGAGCTACCACTACGAGGTGCTCTCCAACTCGAAGATCACGCCGCTGCTGATGATGGCCACGGTGTTCAACTCGCTGCAGAGCATGAACGACGCCGGGGACGACATCACCTTCCGCATGACGGGCAAGATCGGGGTGGCAGGATATCCGGACGTGAACCTGCAGAACATGTTCTCGCCCGTCGACTCCAATATGCCGGCAGCGTTCGTGGTGGCAGTCTCGCTGGGCGACCGCTTTGGACGCATCTTCGAGAACCCTTACGTCACGCCGAATATCCAGGGTGTGACCATGGACCTGGACCTGATCCGCGAGCGCAAGTTCGCCAAGCTGGAAAGCGCGCGCACCGACGTGACCGAGGCCCGGCCCGGGGAGCAGATCGTGGTCGAGGCAGTGCTGCGTCCATATCGCGGCGAGCGCATCGTGCGCCAGATCCCGGTCAAGGTCCCCACCTCAACGCCGAAGGGCACGCTGCGGATCCTGGTGTCCGATGGCGAGACGCTCGACCGCACGCGGCGCATGAGCCTGGCCTTCGGCGGACGCTACGACCTGGGCACCACCATCGCCTCGCTCAACAAGGAACATCTTAACGACCACCTTTACGTCTCGTTGCTGGAAGCGAATCCGCAGGCCATGATCGAAGACAAGGTCATGCCCACGCTGCCGCTTTCGGTGATGAATGTGATGGACGGCATGCGCGGCACCCGCGACATGCTGGTCACCGGCGAGAGCGCGGTGGACGAAGCTTCCACCCCGCTGGCCTATGTGGTGAGCGGCGCGCAAGTCATCACCATCACCATAAAATGATCGCAGCAGGGAAAAAGGGCACGGCTGCGGCCGTGCCCTTCGCATTTTCAGCGGCGAAAGTCGTACACTGAATCTTTACGCTCATGAGAAGACTCCCGCTCGTCCTGCTGCTGCTTTCCTCCTTCGCCTGCGCGCAAGGCACTCGTGCCTGGCAGCAATCTTCCTTCGACGATCTCGAGAAAGGGACGGCGAAGGCGGTGGCCATCCGCTCCGACGGCGCGCTCGAACTCGCGCCTGCCTTCCGGTTGCTCTACAGCTCGCCCTCGACTTACGTGTGGGCGGTCTCCGCCGACCTCAGGGGCAACGTATACCTCGCGACCGGTTCGCCGGCCCGCGTCTACAAGGTCACGCCCGAGGGCACGGCCACGGTGATCTTCGAACCGAAAGAGTTGCAGGTGCAGGCGCTCGCCGTCTCCGACAAGGCCGGCGTGGTTTATGCTGCGACCTCGCCGGATGGGAAGATCTACCGCCTCGCACCTTCCGAAGCGGCGGCGCAGTCCAGCGCCAAGAACCCTGCCGACAAAAAGGCGGAGAAGAAACCGGCGAAGCCGGCGAGCCAGGAGGCGACCGGGGCGGAGGGCGCGACTTCAGGTGGTGCCCAGAGTGATGCCCAGGTCCCAGTCGACGGCGGCTACCGCGCCAGCGTGTGGTTCGATCCGAAGACGAAATACATCTGGGACCTCGCGGTCGACGGAGCCGGCCGCCTCTACGTTGCCACTGGCGACCGCGGCGAGATCTTCAGGGTCACCGCGGCAGGCGAGGGCACCGTCTTCTTCAAGAGCGACGAGGCGCACATCCGCGTGCTCGCCCTCGACGACAAAGAGAACCTGATCGCCGGCTCCGACGGCAGTGGGCTGGTCTATCGCATCTCGCCGGCGGGCGAAGCGTTCGTGCTGTATAGCGCGCCGAAGAAAGAGATCACCGCGCTGGCCATCGACAAGGCCGGCAACATCTATGCCGCGGGTGCGGGCGAGAAACGTGGTGGGCCGCCCACCTCCGCGCCCATCACGCCGGCGACCGGAACCGCGGGCTTCACCTTCAGCGCGACCGGCACTGCCAACCCGCAAGGCGCGCCGGGTGGGCCGCCGGCCGGCGCGCCGCCTGGTGGACCTCCCCTCGGACTGCCGTTGTTCGGCGGGCCGGGCGGCTCGGAGATCTACCAGATCGCGCCCGACGGTTCGCCCAAGCGGCTGTGGGCATCGCGTGAAGACCTGGTCTACGCGCTCGCGTTCGATGCTCGTGGACGCCTGTTGGCCGGCACCGGTAACAAAGGCCGCGTCTACGTGATCGAGAACAACGGCGACTTCACCGACCTGCTGAAGGCTCCGGCTACACAAGTCACCGGCTTCGCACACGCGCCCGACCACGGCCTCTACGCGGTGACCAGCAACCTGGGCAAGGTCTTCCTGCTCGGCTCGCAGCCGGAGAGTGAGGGCACCTATGAGAGCGACGTGTTCGACGCGCGCATCTTTTCGCGTTGGGGACGCGCCGAATGGCGCGGCACCGGGAACGCGGAACTCTTCGCGCGCAGCGGCAACGTCGATAACCCCGATCGCAACTGGAGCGCGTGGAAGCGCGTGGACCTCAGAGACGGGATGCTGGATGTTCCGCCCGCCCGCTTCGTGCAGTGGAAAGCGGTGCTGCGTCCCAGCGAGAAGCCCGCGCGACTCGAGAGTGTGACGTTGAACTACCGCTCGAAGAATGTGGCGCCGGCGGTGGACGACGTCGCAGTGCAGCCCGGCGCGCGCTTCCAGCAAGTCCCGCGGCAGCAGTCGACAGACGACGGCGGGCCGGTGCAGGTGGGCGGCAGCCCGCCCCCGCCAGTCGCGGCGCCGCGTCCTGACTTCGCGCCGTCCGCATTCCGCGATGCCGAGTACGTCGCCATCCGGTGGAGCGCGCACGATGACAACGACGACGACCTGGTCTACGCGCTCTACTATCGCGGCGATGGCGAGAGCAATTGGAAGCTGCTCAAAGATGGATTGACCGAAAGATACTATTCCACCGAAACGGCGCTCTTGCCCGATGGCGGCTACGTGGTCAAGGTGGTCGCTTCCGACGCTCCCTCACACTCGCCCAACGACGCGCTCAGCGATGAAAAGGAAAGCGCGCGCTTCGAGATCGACACCACCGCGCCGGTCATCGCCGACCTGAGCGCGGCGACTGACGGTGGCGCGCTACACGTGATCTTCCGCGCGACCGATACTTTTTCGCCCATCCGCCGCGCCGAGTACTCCGTCGACGCGGGCGAGTGGAAGTTCGTGGAGCCAGTGGGACAGATATCCGATTCCAGGATGGAACACTACGACTTCAGCGTGCCGCTGGCGGCCCCGGACGCACCAGCGGCGAAGGGCGCGAAGCTGCAGCGCGCGGCAGATTCCGGCGAGCACGTGGTGGTGGTCCGCGTCTACGATCGCTACAGCAACATGGCGACGGCGAAGACGGTCGTCCATTCGAAACAGCGTTAAGGGTGACGCTCGAATAAACCGATGCGCTTCGAACTCTTTATCGCCGCGCGCTACCTGCGCGCCAAGCGCCGCCAGGCGGTGATCGGCGTGATCACCGCGATCTCCGTGGTCGGCGTCGCCGCGGGCGTGGCTTCGCTGGTCATCGCGCTGGCCATCAACAACGGATTCCGCCAGGATCTGGAGCGGCGACTGCTGGGCGCGTCCAGCCACGTGAACCTCATGCGTGTGGAATCCGACGGCATCAAAGACTGGAAGCCGCTGCTCGAGCGCTTGGAAAAACAGCCGGGAGTAAAAGCCGGCGCCCCGGCCATCTACGAGCAGGTGCTGGTCTCGCGCGGCGCGCGCGCTACCGGCGCGGTGGTGAAGGGCGTGCTGCCGGAGTACGAGAAGAAGGTAAGCGAGCTGTTGCAGTCGGTGCAGCTCGGCTCGGCGGAAAAACTGGAAGCGCCGTCGCCACCGGCACGGCCGGAGCGGGTCCGTCATGAGGGCGAGCCGCCTGATCTGCCAGAACTCCCACCCATCGTCCTCGGCAAAGAGATGGCCAACGATCTGGGCGCGACGGTCGGCTCGGTCGTGCTCGTTACCTCGCCGCAGGGCGAGCTCACGCCGTTCGGCATCGTGCCGAAGTACGTCCGTTTCAAAGTCGCCGGCATCTTCAACTCCGGCTTCTACGATTACGACAAGTCGTGGGCGTTCGTCCGGCTGCGCGATGCGCAGCAGCTCTTCGGGCTGGGCGAAGTGGCCAGCGTGCTCGAATTCAAAGTGGACGACATCGACCGCGCCGGCGAGATCGGGCACGAGCTCGAGGCCGCCGCCGGCAAGGGCTACATGTCGTCGAGCTGGATGGAGCAGAACAAGCAGATCTTCGAGGCGTTGCAGATGGAGCGGCGCGTGATGTTCCTCGCCATCGGGCTGATCGTCTTCGTCGCCGCGTTGAATATCCTGATCTCGCTCACCATGATGGTGATGGAAAAAACGCGCGACATCGCCGTGCTGATGTCCATGGGCGCGAAGCGTGCGCAGGTGCGACGCATCTTCATCGGTCAGGGCGTGCTGATCGGGACCATCGGGACTTTTTTCGGATTGATACTCGGCTACCTCGGCACCTGGGCGCTCAGCCATTACCAGTTCTTCAGGCTGAATCCCGAGGTGTATTCCATCGCGTACGTTCCGGCCTCGCCGCGCGTGCTCGATGGCGTCCTCGTCGCGGTGATCGCGCTCCTGATCTCGCTGGTCGCGACTATTTATCCTTCGTGGGCGGCCGCGCGGATATTACCGGCCGAAGCGCTGCGGTACGAGTAGTCCTATTGGACTGTCATTCCGCCCGAGCGACTAGCTCTTGGATTGTCATTCCGCCCGAGCGACTAGCTCTTGGATTGTCATTCCGACCGGAGCGAGAGCGCCAGCGAGCGCGAAGCGGAGGAAGCCCTATGGCACAACGAGTTTGCTCAGAGGCTTGCCCCACTGCGCGGCGAGGTCCTTCCATTTTGGGTTCGCCAACTCGATCAGTTTGACCTTTTTCTCGCGCCGCCATCTCTTCAGCTGAGTCTCCCGTGCGATCGCGCGGTTCACATAGCGAAAGCGCTCGACATAGACCAGGCGATCAACGCCATAGTGGCTGGTGAACCAGGAGCCTTCTCCCGCCTTGTGCGCAAGCACGCGCGAGTAGATGTCGTTCGTCATGCCGATATAGACCGTTCCCGAGATGCTGGCGAGCATGTAGACGAAAAACTTGTACTCGGGCATGGCGGGTGGATTATAGGGCTTCCTCCGCTCGCGCTCGCCCGGCGTAGCGGGTTCGCGCTCGGTCGGAATGACAAGAGTTGGCCTCAGACCGGTACGGGAACGCTATCCGCGATCTCGCGCAGGATCTGCTCCGACTGTTCCGTCTTCTTGAGCGTGGTGGAGTAGCGCGCGTTGGGGACCACGCGGTGGGAGAACACGGCGCTCGAGAGCTGCTTGAAATCCTCGGGCGTAGCGAAGTTGCGGCCGTCGATGAACGCCAGCGCCTGCGCGGCGCGGTAGAGCATGAGCGAGCCGCGCGGCGAGACGCCGAGCGACAGGTACTCCGACTCGCGCGTGCGCTTCACGATCTCGAGCGTGTATCCGACCAAGGATTCGTCCACCCGGACGCGCGCCGCCTCCGCTTGCATCGCGACCACGTCGGCGGCGCTCACCACCGGATGCAGCGCCTCGAGCTGCGCCGTGCCCGCTTCGGCGCGCAGGATCTCGCGCTCGCTGCCGGAATCGGGATATCCCATGCGCGCGCGGATGAGGAAACGGTCCATCTGCGATTCGGGGAGCGGATAAGTGCCGTGATGCTCCACCGGGTTCTGCGTCGCGATCACCACAAAGGGCTGCGGCAGGATGTGCGAGTGGCTGTCGACCGTGACCTGGCCTTCGTTCATCGCCTCGAGCAGCGCCGACTGCGTCTTCGGCGTGGTGCGATTGATCTCATCGGCCAACACCACGTTGGCGAATATGGGTCCCGCCTTGAATTCGAATTTCTGCTCCATCGCGGAGTAGATGGAGATGCCGACCACGTCGCTCGGCAGCATGTCGGCGGTGAACTGGATGCGCTGGAAGGTGCAGTCGATGGCGCGCGCCAGCGCTTGCGCCAGCGTGGTCTTGCCCACACCGGGGACGCCTTCGATGAGCAGATGGCCGCGCGCCAGGATGGCGACCATCGCCAAGCGGACCACGTCGTCCTTGCCGCGGATCACGACCTTCAGCGCGCTTTCAAGGGCAGCAGCGCGCTTGGCCAGCGCGTCGGTGCCCAGGGCTGTCTGCGGGTTCATGGATGCAGGAGTATATCGTTTTTCCAGGCTTTTCCGCTCCGCCGGCTTTGCCTCAGCTCGCCCGCCCGCTCAACTCAGGCCGCCCGATCAGCCGCGCGATGCGCTTGGCGATAGGCGGATGGGTGGAAAACAGCTCAGCAAAGCTCATGCCGATCATCGGCTGCACGATGAACAGGTGCGCGGTCGAGGGCGAGGCCATCATCGGGCGACGCCGGGAGTAGGCGTCGAGCTTCTCGAGCGCGCTGGCGAGGGCGTACGGGTTGCCGGTCAGGCTGGCGCCAGAGTCGTCGGCGCCATACTCGCGCGAGCGCGAGACCGCGAGCTGGATGAGCATGGCTGCGAGCGGCGCCAGGATCAGCATGAGCAGCGCGGCGAGTCCGCCGCCGCGGTCGCGGTCGTCGCGGCCGCCGCCGCCGAACCACATCGCCCAGCGCGCCAGCATGGTGATGGCGCCGGCGATGGTCGCGGCGATCGAACTGATCAGGATGTCGCGGTTGCGCACGTGTCCCAACTCGTGCGCCAGCACGCCCTCCAGCTCCTCGTCCGTCAGCAAGTCGAGGATGCCCTGCGTCACCGCGACCGAGGCGTGGTTCGGGTTCCGCCCGGTGGCGAACGCGTTGGGCGAGTCGGTGGGAATCACATAAAGCTTGGGCATGGGCAGGCCGGCGCGCCCGGTGAGCCGCTCGACGATCTGGTAAAGCCGCGGCAGTTGCTCACGCGTCACCGGCTGCGCACGGTACATTGCCAGCGCCAGCTTGTCGGAGAAGAAATAACTGAAAAAGTTCAGGCCCACGGCGAAGATGAAGGCATAGATCATGCCTTGTTCGCCGGCCCAGTAGCGTCCGATGCCGAGGAAGAGCAGCGTGAGCGCCGTCAGTAATAAGGTCGTCTTGAAAATGTTGGTCATAGGAGTAGTTCAAGCATTAGAGATGCACCGGAGGCCAGCTTCGCTGCAGAAAAGTCTTATTTCTGCCGGGAGAGCGCGCGCTGCAGCGTGAGGTCGAGTGCCGCTTTGTGCTGCTGGTACTCCTCGGCGGAGAGCTTGCCGGTGGCGCGGTCGGTCTCGAGCGCGAACATCTCTTCCTTGAGCGCGTCGAGCAGCAGCGCGGAGCGTCCGTTGCCGGAGGTGCGCGCGGCGGAAGTCGGTTGGCCGGCGGCGGTACGAGGGGCGACGATGCGCGTCCGCGGCATCTCGGTTGCCGCACGAGCCGCTTCGTCGTCTTCATCGGGCGCAGCGGGCTGCTGGTAGAAGAACCACGCGCCGGCGGCGAGCAGCACGATGAAGCCGCCGAGGATCCACCAGATATATTTCTCGAGCGGGTTGGGCGCATCGATGGGCTTGCCGAGTCCGCCGCCGGGCAGCTCGCGGCCGTTCGCCGGCTGCGCTCCGCCACCTTCGGCGCCACCTGCACCACTCGCACCCGCGCCGGCCCCCGCGCCTTCACTCTCGCTGATCGTCCCGGTACCGGAGATGCTGAAAGCGAGGTTCTGTTTCGGATCAACGTTGGTCGCAACGCGCACGACCGCGCTGGCGTCATCCATGGCGGAGTAGAGTGCGGGATCGGCGGGCGTGAACGTCACCGACTTGGGGACCATGACGACGAAGTGCTCGAGCGGCCCGGTGATCGGCGGCTTCCACTGCGCGCTGCCGGAATAAGGGACGTGGTATCCCACCTGGAAGCGCGTCTCGCCGGGACGCAGCGCGAACATGAATCCGTACTCCCCCGCCTTCTTGCCAGGGATGGGGCTGCCATTCACCGGCATCCCACTGGGGGAGGCGACGATGGCGGTATCGATCTTGGCGTCGGGCGGCAAGGTGAACTCGAAGGTGCGATCGCTCATCTGCGTGCGCGGCGGCTTCGATTCATTCTTGACAACGTAGAGTTCCATCACGTTGAGCTGGCCGGGTTGAGGTTCCAGCCGCACGATGTTCATGCTGAGGCGCACGCCGGGGACTTTTGCAGCCGCGTCGTAGACGTCGATGTCGGCGGAGGTCACGCCCGGCGGCGCGGCCTTGTGATACGTGGCGTCCTGATAGACGACGCGGATGAGATGCGGCGCGTTCGCATCGTCGAGCGTAAGACGATAGCGGCCTTGAGAGTCGGTCTTGGTGCGCGCGGCTTCTTCCATCCCCTGCGCCAGCTTCAGCAGGATCACGTCGGCGCGCGCGGCGGGCTGGTTGCTGGTGCGGTTGGTGACGGTGCCGGTGATGTCGGCAGCGGCGGCGAGCGTAGCGAGCGTCAATATAAGGATAAGGACGCAGGTCGTTTGTGTGCAGCGCGGGCGGATGCAAGTCGGTGCTTTGAAAAGCGGGCGGCGAGTATTCATCGGGATGGGGTCGTGGCCTCGTTCCATTCGGCGTGCTGGAGTTCGTCGATCTCGGCCAGCAGCACGGCGGCTTCGTCTTCGAGCGACGCGCTCAGCGATGCGTGATCTTCCGGCGAGAGCTTGCCGGCCTGGTTCTCGAAGTTCAGGTCGCGCAGGTTCTCGTAGACCACCTCGCGGCGCTCGCGCAGGAATTCCAGGCGCGACTTCTGGGTGCGCGCCACCTGCACGCGCTGCGGCCAGAAGACGTAGGCGAGGCATCCGAGAGCGAGCACAGCGCAGGCGGCAACGGTCATAATCCGGTCTCCCGGCGCGCTTGTTCGCGGTAGCGCTCGAATCCATCCGCACCGTCCCCAGCCGCGGCGGGCAGCGGCGCGAGGGCATCGTCGCTGCGCCAGCGCCGGACGACTAATCCGGCAAAGAACGTCGCGGCGCCCAGTACGACGAACGGCACGACCCACGCCACCAGGTTGAAGCCCGTCTTCGTCGGCGCGGCCAGGATGGTGTTGCCGTATTTCAGGACGAACGCTTGCGTGATGGCTTCGTCCGCCTGACCGTTCGAGATCATGGTCTGCAACTCGCCGCGCATGCGGTCGGAGTACTGGCAGCCGACGTGGTTGCACTCCAGCAGGATCTGGTTGCAGCCACAGGGACAGATCATGCCGTGTCCGAGCGCGTTGAAGCGCGTGGCATTGTCGCCCGCGCCCATGACGGTGAACGCGAGAATGGCGATGAGCGCAAGCTGGGCGCAGCGTTTCTTCATCAGGCGTTTCTTCATCAGGCGATTCTTCATCAGTCTCCCGCCTCTGCCGGAACCGCTTCCGGCGCGGCCACACGCTGCCGCACCGCAGCCGCCTGCAGGTTAGGGACGAGCGCTACCAGCGTGCCGAACACAACCACCAGCACGCCCAGCCAGATCCATGCGACCAGCGGATTCAGGTATGCCTTGATGATGGGCTTGGTGTTGTCGCCATTGATGCCGGCGAAGACGAGGTAGAGATCGTCGCGCAGCGTGGAGCGATTGGCGACGATGGTCCCCGGTTCTCCATTGGCCTTGTAAAGCCGCTTCTCCGGATACATGGTGCCGGCGAACTTGCCATTCTCATAGACGTCGAGGATGGCAGCGTTGCTCGAGTAGTTGGCGTTGTCGTCTTGCGTGAACGTCTTGCCGACGAGTTGGTAGCGGCCGAGCTGCATCGTGTCGCCCAGTCCCATCTCCTGCTCGCGCTCCTGGTTGAAGGCGGCGCCGGCGAAACCGATCATGATCAACACGACGCCGAAATGGACGAGGTATCCGCCATACCGCCGCGTGTTGCGGCGGGTGAGCTGCACCATGGCGGCGGCAAGGTTCTGTCCGGTGTGCCCGGCGATCACGCGCGCGCCACGCGCGAACTCGGAGAAGATCGTCACCGCGACCATCACCGCGAGGACGATGGTGGACCACGAGTAGAGCTCGCTTAGCGAGGCCCACGGCGAGACCCAGCGCGTCGCGATCATCACGATACCGGCGGCGAGTCCGACGACGATGGGCACGGTGAAGTTCCGCTTCAGGCTGCCCAGCGAAGTCTTGCGCCAAGCCAGCAGCGGACCGACGCCGGTCAGGATGAGCAGCAGCAATCCCACGGGGATCATCACGCGGTTGAAGAATGGCGGGCCCACGGTGACCTTCGTCCCCTGCACCCACTCGGAGAGGATGGGGAAGAGCGTTCCCCAGAGCACGGTGAAGCAGGCCACCAGGAAGATGACGTTGTTGAACAGGAAGCTCGACTCGCGCGAGGCCAGGGCTTCGAGGTGGTGCTCCGACTGCAGGTACGCGGTGTTCTTGAAGAAGAAGAACAGGCAGACCGCGAAGGTGATGCCGAGGAAGACGAGGAACCACGTACCGATCGAGGACTGCGCGAACGCATGCACCGAGCTGACCACGCCCGAGCGCGTGAGGAATGTTCCCAGGATGGCGAGCATGAAGGTGGCGAAGATCAGCCACATGTTCCACTTCTTCATCATGCCGCGCTTCTCCTGCATCATCACCGAGTGCAGGAACGCGGTGCCGGTGAACCAGGGCAGGATCGATGCGTTCTCGACCGGGTCCCATCCCCAGTAGCCACCCCATCCGAGCACGGAATAGGCCCAATGCATGCCGAGGAAGACGCCGAGAGTCAGGAATCCCCAGGTCACCATCGTCCAGCGACGTGTGATGTGGATCCACTTCTCGCCCGGGTAGCGCATCGCGAGCGCGCCCAGCGCGAAAGCGAACGGCACGCTGAATCCGACGTAGCCGAGGTAAAGCATCGGCGGATGGATGACCATCTCGGGATACTGCAAGAGCGGGTTGAGCCCGTTGCCGTCTTCGACGGCGCGCGTGGCCAGCGCGAATGGCCGCGCGGCAAAGTTCAGCAGCAAGAGAAAGAACACCTGGATGCCGGCGAGCACGACGGAAGCGAACGCCACCAGCTTGGGATCCACTTTGTGGCGGACGCGCAGCACGAATCCGTAACCGGCAAGCAGCCACGCCCACAGCAGCAGCGAGCCTTCCTGTCCCGACCACAGCGCAGAGAATTTATAGATGCCGGGGAGCGCGCGGTTGGAGTGCTGGCGCACGTACTCCATGGTGAAGTCGTTGGTGAACGCGGCATAGATGAGCGCGAACGCGGCGGCGGTCACGCAGAGGAACACGGCAATGCCGGCGCGGCGGGCCGTCTCGCTCAGCGCGGCCGACTGGCGGCGGTGAAAGACGAGCGCCAGCAGGCCCGCGAACAGGGCATAGCCGGAGAGCGCGAGCGCGATCAAAAGCGCGAAGGTACCAAAGACAGCCATGTGGGCAGATACCTATTGTTTCAGATAGTTACCGGCAACGTAAACAAACATAGGGCGAGCACGCGAGGCGGAGTGTGATGTCCGTCACGCCGCGCTGTGCGGCTCGGCTTCCCGTATCGGGAGGGCGGCGCGATGGTATTGGGGTTCCTTGCCGCACCGTCGCTGGCGACGCGGATACTGGATCCATCCAGCGTCGCGGAAGAAAGGGGACCCGTGCAAACTATCTTGATCGCTGATGACGAAGAGAGTATCCGGCAACTGATCGAGGCCACACTAGAGTCACCCGATCGCCGTCTGTTGCTAGCGGTGGACGGCACTTCCGCTTTCGACATGGCTTGCCGCGAGCTGCCCGACCTGATCGTGCTCGACTGGATGATGCCGGGCATGAGCGGCCTCGCGGTCGTGGAGAAACTGCGCGCGTCAGGTCCCACCGCGAACATACCCATCGTCCTGCTGACCGCGATGGGGGGGGAGAAATACCGTCAGCAAGGCTTGGCCACCGGTGCGCTCGCGTACCTGGTGAAGCCGTTCAGCCCGCTAGAACTTCTACAGCTGGTGCAGCAAGTCCTGGCCAGGAATGAGCAAGACCATGAATCAGGAAAAGGCTTCCCCGGGAAACGGCCCAGGTTGGTCTTCGCCGCTTGAGGCGGTCGAAGCGCAGTTGCGCGCCTACGCGCGCGATTTTCGGCGCCTCGCCGACTCAGACATTGAAAAGGCGAAGCGCCTCGCGATCGCGCACGATCAGCTGCAGATCTACGCCCGCGATCTGAAGACGGCATACCAGGCCGAGCGGCGGCGCGCCCGCGAACTGGAGAAGGCGTACTACGATTCCGTCCGCCGATTGGTCTTCGCCTCGCGCTATAAGGACCAAGAGACGGGAAAGCACATCGACCGGCTCAGTCACTACGCGCGCACGCTGGCCGAGCATCTCGGCTGGACGCCGGCGGCGGCGCAGTTGTTGTTCGACGCCACGCCGATGCACGACGTGGGCAAGATCGGCGTGCCGGATTCGATCTTGAGCAAGCCGGGTCCGCTGGACGAAGACGAATGGCGGCAGATGAAGCGCCATACCGTGCTGGGCGCGAGCTTGCTCAAGGGTTCCCCCTCGCCGCTGCTGGAACTGGCGCGGCAGATCGCGCTTTGCCATCACGAGCGCTGGGACGGCTCGGGATACCCACAGGGTCTGAAAGGTGAGGCGACGCCGCGGGCCGCGCGCATCGTGATGCTCGTCGATCAGTACGATGCGTTGCGCAGTCCGCGCCCGTATAAGGCCGGCTTCAGCCACGGCAAAGCCTGCGACGTGATCTTGAACGGCGACGGCCGCACGCTGCCCGAGCATTTCGATCCCGAACTGGTCGTGGCGTTCCGCGAACTGCAAGGGAGTTTCAAACAGACCTATGCGCAGCTCGCCGGCTAAGACATTCGGCGCACCGTGGCTCCGCTCGAGGAGCAGCTTTTTCTGCGGCGGAGCATGGCGACACTGGTCAGGAAGAGCGAAGCCACCCTGGATCACTTCAGTGAGGTGGTCGAGAAAACGATCGGCTTCCGCAAGCGAGCGGAGGTGGCAGTGGAAGGCGTCTGACGCGGCTTACGCGCTTTTCTGACCGCGCCTCGGAGCGCGCTGGTTCGAGCGGGCGTCGTTGGCGCGGCTCAGCACTTCGGCTTCGGCGCGCAGCCAGTGGTCGTGGTCGCGTCCGTGCTGCCGTCCATCCTGCTCATACAGCTCATAGGCGCGGCGGCGGATCTCTTCTTCTGCGCCATATGGAGTCTCGGTCACGGGCAGAGTGGGAGCGGGCACGGTGGCGCTGACCGAGGTGGGCGGCTTCGCTTCCGTCACGTTCGGAGATGCGTCGGACGCTGGGGTGCTAGACGATAGAGTGATAGTCGATGTCCGGCGGCGCGTGGCCTTCACCGGACCATCTGCTTCTTCTCGCTTGCTGGGCATGGCGCTACTCCTAAAATCGCGGAGTGAGAGCAGAGCTGCTCCTGCACTCGCGCGCAGACCTCCCATGGTAAACCAATCTTCGCGGGCCGGCGCACGGCGAATCACGGCAATCAGTGGAAATCGTGCGAAGAAGTCTCTGCCTGGGTCACCCGCAGCGGCTCCACCCGCTCCGCCTTCACCGAAAGCACGTTGTCCTGATTCTGCAACACACCCTCGATGAGCAGGAAACGCTCGCCCGCCAGCTCGCGGCGGTAGCGATCGTACAAGTCGGGCGTGACGATGGCGTTGGCGATCCCGGTCTCGTCCTCGAGACTGAGAAAAACGAAGCCCTTCGCGGTGCCAGGACGCTGGCGCGCAATGACGCACCCGGCGACCTTCAACTTTTTCCCGCTGCGGAAGCGGGGGAGGTCGATGGCGCGAAAGACGCCGCGCTCGATCATCCGCTGGCGATGGTAGGCCATGGGATGCGGCCCGGCGGTGAGTCCGGTACCGCGGAAGTCGGCGACCAGGCGCTCTTCGTTGCTCATGCGCGCAAGCGGTGAAGGCGCGTCGGGCTCGACGAGCGAGCGCAGCAGCGGACCGGCGAGGCGTCCGGACTTCTCCACTTGCCAGAGCGCGTCGCGGCGATGGAAGGGACGTCTCTCGTTCCCGGTCTCTGGTTTCACGAAAGTGGTTTGTCCGATGCGGTTCAGTGCGCCCACCTCGGCGAGCTTCACCAGTTCGTCCTTGCGCAGCTCGGGGACGCGGCGCGCGAGGTCATCGATGGAAGCGAAGGGAGCATGCTCGCGGGTTCTCTCCTGCACGATCGCCCGGCCGGCTTCCTCGCGCAGTCCTTTGACGTAGCGCAGGCCAAGGCGAAGAGCGAATGCAGATTGATGATTGCAGATTGCAGAATCAGCCGGAGGTTTTGATTCTGTAATCTGCAATCTGAGATCTGCAATCTTTTCCAGCGTGCACGACCAGTCTGACTTCATCACGTCGATGGGCTTCACCACCAAGCCGTGGCGCTGCGCATCTTTCACGATGGTCGAAGGATGATAGAAGCCCATGGGTTGGTTGTTGAGCAGCGCGGCGGTGAAGGCGGCGAGGTAGTGGCACTTGAGCCAGGCGCTGGCGTAGGCGAGCAGCGCGAAGCTGGCGGCGTGCGACTCGGGGAATCCGTAGAGCGCGAAGGAGGTGATGGCCTTCACGATGGCGTCCTGCTGCGCGCCGATGATGCCGTTGCGCTCCATGCCGGCGCGCAGTTTTACTTCCACGTCGCTCATCCGCGCCTCGGCGCGCTTGAAGCCGAAGGCGCGGCGCAGTTCTTCGGCTTGTCCGCCGGAAAAACCGGCAGCGATCATCGCCATGCGCAACAGTTGTTCCTGGAAGAGGGGAACGCCGAGCGTCCGCTCCAGCGCCGGTTCGAGCGCGGGATGCGGATACACGACCGGCTCGCGGCCCTGGCGGCGCTTCAGATACGGATGCACCATGTTGCCGACGATGGGGCCCGGGCGGATGATGGCGACCTGCACCACGATGTCGTAGAAGTTGCGTGGCTGCAGGCGGGGCAGGCAAGACATCTGCGCGCGACTCTCGATCTGGAACATGCCGACCGTATCCGCTTTCGAGAGCGCGGCGTAGACGGTGGGATCGTCCGGCGGAAGCTGGGCCAGGTCGACCTCCTCTTTATAGTCGCGGCTGATGGTGGCGATGGTCTCTTCGAGCACGGCCATCATGCCGAGGCCGAGCAGGTCGACCTTCACGATGCCGAGGTCGGCGCAGTCGTCTTTATCCCACTGCACCACGACGCGCCCCGGCATGGCAGCGGGCTCGAGGGGGACGACGGAATCGAGCTGTCCCTGGCACACCACCATGCCGCCGGAGTGCTGGCCGAGATGGCGGGGCAGGTCCTGCACGGCGTGCAGCAGCTGGTAGAACTTGCGGATGCGGGGATGGCGCAGGTCGAAGCCGGCGTCGCGGAACTGGCGCGCGCGCGTGTCCTTAGGGTCGTGGTACTCCCAAGACCCCACCTGGCGCGCCAGGCGGTCGAGCGTTTCCTGGTCGAAGCCGAGGACTTTGCCAACCTCGCGCGCGGCTGACTTGCCGCGGTAAGTGATCACGTTGGCCGTCATCGCGGCGCCGCGCTCGCCGTAACGCTGGTAGACATACTGGATGGCGCGCTCACGCTGATCGCCGCTCGGCAGATCGAGATCGATGTCTGGCCATTCGCCGCGCTCTTCGGAGAGAAAGCGCTCGAATAAAAGATCCATGCCCACGGGATCGACCGCGGTGATGCCGAGCGAATAGCAGACGGCGGAGTTTGCCGCCGAACCGCGTCCCTGGACGAGGATGCCCCGCTCACGGCAGTAGCGGACGATGTCCCACACGATGAGGAAGTAGCCGGCAAGTTCGAGTTTCTCGACGAGCGCGAGTTCGCGCTCGATCTGGCGGCGGGCGCGCGGCCACAGGTGGCGCTTGCCGTCGGTCAAGTAGCGCAGGCGCGCGCCTTCGTCAGTGCGCTTGCGCAGGAACGTGTTCATCGTTTCTCCTTCGGGCACGGGATAGCGCGGGAACTCATAGCCCAGATCGGCGAGCGTGAACTGCAATCTGGATGACAATGCCCCCGAATTAAAGACGGCTTCCGGAATATCGGAGAAGAGGCGCGCCATCTCGCGCGCGGGTTTGAGACAACGCTCGGAGTTCGCGGCGAGCAGGCGTCCGGCGCGGTCGAGCGTGGTGTGCTCGCGCACGCAGGTGAGCACGTCGAGCACCTCGCGTTCGATAGGCGCGGCATAAGCCACGCCGTTAGTGGCGACGAGCGGCAGATGCAGCGCGCGCGCGAGTTCGATCGCGGCCTGGTTGCGCACCTCTTGCGCGCGGTCGTAGTGGCGCTGGAGTTCGACGTAGACGTTGCCGCGTCCGAAGGTAGCGACGAGTCTTTCGAGTTCGCGGCGGGCCTCGTCTTTGGCTCCATTCTTGCCGCCGCGCGCGAGCGCTGCGGCGAGCGGTCCGTGCTCGTCCCCGGTGAGGCAGATGAGCCCGCGGGCGTGTTGCGCCAGTTCGTCGTAGTCCGTGGCACAGCGCTCGCCGGCTTTGGGATGCTTGGGCAGGCGCAGCTTCATCTTCGTCACCAGCCGGCAGAGGTTCTGGTAACCGGCGCGGTCGGCGACGAGTAAAGGAAGACGGATGGGTTCACCACGGAGAGACGGTGAAAAAGAGATTTCCGAGCCAATGTGGGCTTTTACGCCCGTCTTCTTCGCGGCGAGGTGAAAGCGCGGCGCGCCGTAGACGCCATCGCGGTCGGTGAGCGCGATGGCGGGCAGCTCGAGTGTCGAGGCATAGGCCGCCAACTCTTCCGGCAAAGACGCGCCGGCGAGGAAGCTGAAAGCGGAGCGGGCGTGGAGTTCTACGTATTGGGTCATTGCTTCATTGACTCATTGATCCATTGCCTGCTGAGCAATGACTCAATGACTCAATGAAAAAATGGATCAATCGTAAGAGCCATACACGAACCAATCTCCTGACGCGACGTCGCGATACATCCGGTAGAGCGCGGCGCCGTCTTTCGTGTTCCCGTCTTTCATGCGGAGCGCGACATCCCACTCGTCGTGCTGCCAGCCATCGTCCGTCCACCACTCGCCGGAGGTGCGCCACGGGCCGGCGCAAGCGGTGACTTCGGCGCGGGGGTTACTTAAAAAAACGTGCGCGAGGAACGAGACGCGCACCGGCTTGCCCGCCTGCAGCTCGACGCGCGCGCGCAACGGCGGACGGAAGAGACGGAGCGCGAGGCGCGCGCTGCGCGCGTTCCCGGTTTCCAGTTTTCGGTTTCCAGCATCTCTTTCGGGAAACTGGAAACGAGAAACTGAAAACCGCTTTAGCCGGTGCGCATCCGGACGATGCGAGTCGAGCACCTCGGCGGCGCCCACATTCTGCTCGCCCACGATCCCGGCAACGCGCGCCAGCAGCAGCTCGAGTTTTTCCGGTTCGGGCGCGACCGGAACAAAAAACCCATCCTGCGTGGCGCGCGGCTTCACCGGCTCGGCGCGCACGGCGATCTTCTCGACCGGCGCGGGCGGGGGATGGGCGCTCAGGTCGAGCTGCAGGAGCTTGAGGAGGACCTTCGCGTCCTGCATGGGGACGGGAAGCTTCAGCGTGCGCGCGAAAACCTCACCACGGAGGCACTGAGCCACGGAGGAATCTTTTTCTTTCTTTTTGTCTTCTTTGCCTTTCTCTGTGCCTCCGTGTCTCCGTGGTGGATTTTCGGTTTCGTCGGCATGATCTAAAACGCACGTTAGTCGTACTTCGTTGGTCGCGAGCGAACGTGCCTTGAGGCGGCCGCACAGTTGCTCGAGCATGCGGTTCAGCAGGAAGGCCAGCGGCTCCAGGTTCTCCACCGGATACTCCAGTTCACATATCTCTTCAAAAACCGCCGCCGGCTCGAAGGGGACAAGCGTGCGCGACCATTCGCCACGGGCTAGCCTTTGGAGCAGCAGTCCGCGCTGTCCGAGGCGCTCGACCACGGCGACCGCGGGCAGCGCGGCGAAGGGCCGCAGCGTGCGGATTCCCCAACGCTGCATCACTTCCGCAAAACGTTCGACCGGGGCGGCGCCGTCAAAATCCTGCGGCGCTTCTGCTTCCTGCGCGAGGATCTCCACGGGCAGCAGGCCGAGGCGCTCGGCCGTCTGCTCGGGCGGGATGATGGTGACGCCGGCAAAACCGCGCGCGGCGTAGACGGCGGCGTCGGGATTCGCTGCAATGGCGACGTGCGCCTCGATGCCGAGGTCGCACGCGCGCCGCGCCAAGTCGCGCCCGAGCTTCGCGGGCGGACCGAAGAGGACTTCTAGTCCCACCAGGTCGAGGACAACAGTATCCGCCGCGGTGGCCTCGACGCGCGGCGAGAAGGCGCAGGCGGCGTCGAGCAGCGCGGCGTACGCGGCTGCTTCCTGCGCCGGCGAGCGCGGCAGCAGTTTCACGACGCCGAAGCTTTCCGCTTCCAGCCGCGTCATGCCGGGCTCGATGCCGAGTGCGCGCGCGCGTTCGTTGGCCGCCATCACTTTCTCGAGCGGTGGCTTGCCTTCCAGCACCGCGACCGGCTGCTCAGGCTCGGCACCGTCGCTCATTCGGTCGTTCATACGGACGACCGCCGCGACGGGAAAATTCGGGATGTAGAGCGCAGCGAACATGGCAACAATTTTGAATTTTGAGTTTTGAATTTTGAGTAGGTACGGGCATCTCGAAATTCAAGATTCAAACCTCAAGATTCAAACCTCAAAATTTGTCTTCATCCACACCATGCGGCGCGTGTTTCGAAGCGCGCCAGCTTCGCGCTGTCCACGTGTCGCTTTTGCGCGTGGCCGCGGATGAGTGTGGCCTCGCTTTCCAGGCCGGCGAAGAGCGTTGCGGCCGAGGGCCGAGGGCCGACGACCGACGGCGTTTCTTGCCAGCTGCTTCGCGCCGATTGCAGTTCGAGCACCACCGCAGCGCAGCTTTTGGCGTGCGCCTCCTGCTCGAGGACGACGAGCGCGGCCGGAGTGTCTTCGACGGCACGACGGAAGCGGAACCACGTGGTCAACGGGACGCGGCGCGCGGCGTCCGGCGGAAGATCGCCCAGGTCGAGCGCGACGAGACCGAAGCCACCGCTCATGAGCAGCAGGTCGGCGACGCGGAGCACGCGGTCGAGGGGACGTAGCGCCGGCATCTTGCCGGCTGTAGCG
>JALYLW010000140.1 GCA_030774055.1 Acidobacteriota bacterium | reverse complement strand
GCCGAGCGCGGAGCGCGAGGCGAGTAGCGTTGCGGCGACCCTGGAAAAAATGCCAGGCCAGCAGATGGTCGGCATCCTCATGCCGCCCTCGGTCGCGGGCGCGCTCGTCAACTACGCCGCGTCGCTGCTCGGCAAGGTCCCCGTCAACCTCAACTACACCGCGAGCGACGAAGCCGTAGCCTCGAGCGCGCGCCAGTGTGGCCTCACCACGGTGCTGACCTCGCAGCAGTTCCTGGAAAAGGTAAAGATCACCGTCCCGGGGAAGACGCTGCTCATCGAAGACGTCGCTGCTGCTCCCGGCTTCTTCGAGAAGCTCACCGCGTTCCTGATGGCGTGGCTCTTGCCCATGCCGCTGCTCGAGCGGGCGCTCGGTCGTTCAGAAAGCCCCCACATAGATGCGCTTGCCACCATCATTTTTTCTTCGGGCTCGACCGGCGACCCCAAGGGCGTGATGCTCTCGCACTTCAACATCGGGTCGAACATCGAACAGATCGGGCAGACCTTCGCCTTGCAAGGCGCCGACAAAGTCCTCGGCATCCTGCCCTTCTTCCACTCCTTCGGATACACCGTCGGCCTCTGGATGCCCGCCGTCCTCGGCATCGGCGTCGTCTACCACCCGAATCCGCTGGACGCGCGCGTGATCGGTGGCCTCGTCGCCAAGTATCGCGTTACTTTCATGGTCGCCACGCCCACGTTCTTGCAGGCGTATATCCGGCGCATCCCGGCGGAGGACCTGGGCAGCCTGCAGTTCGTGATCGTGGGCGCCGAAAAGCTGCCGCAGCGCCTGGCAGACGCATTTGAAGACACCTTTGGCATCCGTCCGCTCGAGGGTTATGGCTGCACCGAGTGCTCGCCCGTGGTCGCGGTGAATACGCGCGACTACCGCGCGCCCGGATTCCGCCAGGTCGGCGCCAAGCGCGGCGGCATCGGACATCCGCTGCCCGGCATGAGCGTGCGCGTGCTCCACCCCGACTCCGGCCAGCCCCAGCCCATCGGCACGCCCGGCATGCTGCTGGTCCGCGGACCCAACGTGATGCAGGGCTACCTCGGCCGCGCCGACAAGACTGCCGAAGTGCTCCACGACGGCTGGTACACCACCGGCGACATCGCCGCGTTCGATGAAGATGGCTTCCTCACCATCACCGACCGCCTCAGCCGCTTCTCCAAGATCGGCGGCGAGATGGTCCCGCACTTGAAAGTAGAAGAGAAGCTGCACGAGCTGGCGGAAGCCACCGAGCAGACATTCGCCGTCACCAGCCTGCCCGACGAGAAGAAGGGCGAGCGCCTGATCGTGCTGCACACCCTGCCTGAAGATAAGTTGCAGCCGGTGCTGGAGAAGTTTGCCGCCAGCGAGCTGCCGGCGCTATGGAAGCCGCGGGCTTCGCAGTTCGTCCACGTGGACGCTATCCCATATCTAGGGACAGGGAAGCTCGACCTGCGGCGCATCCGCGACCTCGCCACGCAGCTCTTCACCGCTGCGGACACCAAAGCCGCGCCGGCGTAGATAGCTACTGCGGCTTTCGGGGAGTGAATTCCTGGTTGTGCATGACGTCGATCAGCCACCGATCGCCATGGCGGCTGACGATCAAAGTCAGCAAGCCTTTCCGCAGCGGCAAGGGCGTACCATCCGTCTCGATCGCCCCCGTCATCTCCCACGAGACGTCTACGCTCGCGATCTTCGGCGTGAGCATGCGCAGGTTCGCAATCGTTCCGGAGAGATGAGTGTCCTTGAAGCGGCTTGCGAACATCGGCGCGTGAAATGCCTCTACGGCCTTGCGGCCGTGGGCTGACATCCCGATGACGTTAGTAAAGTCGGCATCCTCCGCAAAGGTAGCCGCGAAGGCGTGCGCGTCGTGTTTATTCCACGCGTCTATGAGGCTGGAAGCAAGTTTCTGGATCCCCTGCTCCTTGCCCACGGGAGCGCCTTGCCCGAAGGCAGCTGCGGTCAACAACAACGCGATTACTAATACTCTCGCCATGTGGATTATCCGAGGAGAACTCAAACAGCGGCACTGCGTGCGCCACAAGCTTACCAGAGTCAAATGGTTACCGGAGCGAGTCCTCCACTTCCTTCAGCCAGTCGGGCCGCTTCAGTATCTCCCTTGGCTTCGGACCATCCGCCGCATCCGCGACCTCGCCACGCAACTCTTCGCCGCTGCGGACACCAAAGCCGCGCCTGCCTAGTCTTTCATCTCCGTCTTTTCGTGCAGGCCGAGCGCGACCGCGATCAGGTCATCGCCCACCAGCCGCGTCTTGCCGATCGCCTCGGCGATGGGGACGGAGACGATCTCTGTCCCGTGCAGCGCGACCATGCAGCCCGACTCACCTTGGTGCACCATGTCGATGGCGCCCATGCCATAACGGGTCGCCAGCACGCGATCGAACGCGGTCGGCGACCCGCCACGCTGGATGTGCCCCAGGACGACGGCCCGCGTCTCGAAGCCGGTGCGCCGTTCGATCTCGTGTGCCAACACGTTGCCGATGCCGCCCAGCCGCACGTGTCCGAACTCGTCCTTCGACAGCTCGGTGACCACGGGCGCACCGTGCGCTGGATCCACGTCGCTGCGGAAGCGCGCGCCCTCCGCCACCACCACCACGCTGAAATAGCGTCCGCGGGCGTGCCGCCGCCGGAGCGTCTCCGCCACCTCATCGATGTCGAAGGGACGTTCCGGTAGCAGGATCGCGTCGGCGCCGCCGGCGATGCCGCTATAGATGGCGATCCATCCGGAATCGCGGCCCATCACCTCGACCACCATCACACGATTGTGCGCCTCGGCGGTGGTGTGCACGCGGTCGATCGCCTCGGTCGCGATGTTGACCGCGGTATCGAAACCGAAGCAAAAATCGGTCCCGCTCAGGTCATTGTCGATCGTCTTCGGGACCCCGACCACCTTGGCCTTCTTGTCGTGCAATTTCATCGCGACCGACATGGTGTCGTCGCCGCCGATGGCGATCAGCGCTTCCACCCCGTTCTTCTTCAGCGTCTCGATACAGCGCTCGAGCCCACCTTCGTGCTTGCTGGGATTCGTCCGCGAGGTGCGCAGAATGGTCCCCCCGCGGGGCAGGATGCCGGCCACCGCGTGCAGGTCGAGCAGCATCGTCTGGTTCTCGAGCACGCCGCGCCAACCCTCGAGAAAGCCGACGAACTCATCGTCGTAATGGAAGATACCCTTGCGGACCGCGGCACGGATCACCGCGTTCAGGCCGGGGCAGTCGCCCCCGCCGGTGAGGATCCCGACTTTCATACTGATCCCTCGGAAGTAGAAGCTGAGTGCGCCCGCTAAACGGCGCACCACTACCAAGGTATCAAATCACTCGCTAACGCAGGCTGTCTTCCACCTCTTTCAGCCAATCCGGCCGCTTCAATATCTCCCTCGGCTTTGGACCGTCGGCCGCTCCCACGATGCCGTCGCGCTCCATCAGGTCGATCAAGTGCGCGGCCCGCCCGTAGCCGATGCGCAACCGCCGCTGCAGCAGGGAAGTGGACGCCTTGCCGAACTCGAGCACCAACCGTACCGCATCCTCGAACAGCTCGTCCTGCTCGGTCTCGCCCTCTTCGCCGTCGTTCACGCCGCCACCCGCGCCGGGCTCCCGCTCGTCTTTCGGCGCCTGCAAAAACTTCTCTTCGTATTGCGCCAGGCCCTGCGCGCGCCAGAACTCCACCACCGCACCGATCTCTTTCTCGGTGACGAACGGCGCATGCAAGCGGTGCACGCGCGCCGATCCCGACGGCAGGTATAGCATGTCGCCGCGTCCGAGCAGCGACTCCGCTCCGTTCGCGTCCAGGATGGTCCGCGAGTCGACTTTCGTAGCCACGCGGAACGAAACCCGTGCCGGGAAGTTTGCTTTGATCAATCCAGTGATAACGTCCACCGACGGACGCTGCGTCGCCAGGATCAAATGGATGCCCACCGCGCGCGCCATCTGCGCCAGCCGCGTGATCGATTCCTCCACGTTGTGCTGGTCGAGCATCATCAGGTCAGCCAATTCGTCGATGATGATCACGATGTAGGGCAGCGGCTTGTTCGAGTCGTCGCCTTCCTGGAACAGGCTGGGCGTGCGCGAATCGTCGAACGTCTTGTTGTACTGTTCGAGGTTGCGGACACCCTTCTCCGCCAGCAGCTTCAGCCGGCGCTCCATCTCGCGGACCGCATTGCGCAGCGCGTAGGCCGCCACCTTCGGCTCGGTGATGATGGGCGTGAACAGGTGCGGCACGCCTTCGTAGACGCCCAGCTCCAGGCGCTTCGGATCGACCAGGATCAAGCGCACCTGGTCGGGCGTGGACTTATAAAGGATGGACATGATCATCGCGTTGATGGCCACCGACTTGCCCGCGCCGGTCGAGCCCGCGATGAGCAAGTGCGGCATGGTCTGCAGTTCCGCCGTCACGATGCGTCCGTTGATGTCTTTGCCCATGGCAAGCGCCAGCTTCGACTTTGACGCCATGAACTCCTGCGACTCGATGACCTCGCGCAGCCATATGGTCTCGCGCTCGCGGTTCGGCACCTGGATCCCGACCGTCGACTTGCCCGCCATGCGCTCGATCAGGATGCTCTCCGCCCGCATCGCCAGACACAAGTCTTCGGTCAGCCCGGTGACGCGGCTGTACTTGATGCCCGCCTCCGGTTTGAATTCGAAAGTCGTTACGACCGGACCGGGGTTGATGTGTGTCACCTGGCCGATCACGTCGAACTCGGCCAGCTTGTCGGTGAGCACTTGTGCCAGCGCCTTGACCTCGGCTTCGTCGACCGCTTGCTGTTCTTCGGGACGGTGCAGCAGGGAAGTGGACGGCAGCTTGAAGCCGCCGGCGATGCGCGGCATGGTCGTCTTGGCTTTCGTGCCCGCGTCGGCGCGCGTCCCAATACCCGGCTCGGCCACATTCACCGTCATCACGGATGCTGGTGGGGTTGCGGAGGAAGCGGCGGCATAACCAGCCGTCGCGATCGGCGGCGGTGCATACACTGATGCCGGTTGCGGCGGTTGCATCGCCATCGGCGCGGTCATTGCCCGCTTCGCCGTGACCAGTTGCGCCGTTACCACCGGCTTCTGCAGCTTGCGCCGCTCCAGCTCGCGTGCGGCTTTGCCTTTCGCGCGCTCCATGCGCCAGTCTTGCAAGCGGTCCCACGCGGCGAAGGCGAACGCAAAGCGCGTCTCCGCCCAGAGCTGCATCGCTCCGAAGGAGAACGCGGTCGAGAGGTAGAGCGCGACCAGGATCACCGCCAGGCTCACGATGTACGCGCCCGTGAGGTTGAAGTAGTGGATGAGCGCGTCCCCCACGATGCGCCCCAGCAATCCCTCGACGGGGATGGAATGTACCCAGCGCAGCGTCCACGGCATCAGGCCGAGCAGCGCCGGCGTGAACACCAGCAGCGTGGCCGCGCCGATCGTCTTCGCCACCGGCGAGTCCACCGGACGCGACCGGAACCAGCGCAGCGCCAGCAGGAACACCATCGCCGGGGCCAGGAACACGGTGACGCCCCAGAATTGCAGCAACAGGTCCGCGACGTGCGCGCCCGCGATGCCGACCCAGTTGCGTGCCGGGGTGCCCGTAGGACGAAGCGCGCCTGTCCCCGAGGAGGCAGTATTCAACGAAGGATCGAGTGGGGAATACGAAACCAGTGAGAGCAGCAACAAGACGGCCCCTACGAAAAGCAGGAAGCCGATCAGTTCATTGAAACGTTTGTTGTTGGTCGGGGTGAATACGCGTACGAAATACTTCATTCCAGATGACACACCCAAACGGCTATGGAGCCGTGTCCGTGAGAGACACCGCCGCTGAATGCGCGCGTACTACACCAGAGCTGCCCCGATTATGGGGCAAGAGCCGCGCGGAAACAACAGAAAATAAACGGCTGGCACGGCCACCTACCCTCTACGCCCGCGCCACCCACCACAGCACGAACACCCCCGCCAATATCCGATAGATGGCGAACGGCCAGAAGCCGCGCCGCCGCACCCAGCGCATGAACCAATGCACCACACCAAGCGCCACGATAAAGCTCACCACGAAGCCGATGGCGAGCACCATCCACTCATGCGCGTTCGCCGGCGCCACCCCGATCTCGGCCGCGCCCGGCTGCACGTGGAATGATTTGTAGAGGTCGTAGACCACGGCCGCAGCCATCGTCGGCATGGCGAGGAAGAAACTGAACTCGAGCGCGGCCGCGCGCGACATCCCGGCGATCTGCCCGCCGGCAATGGTCGCCATCGAGCGTGACGTGCCGGGGAAGACGGCCGAGAGCACCTGGCAGCCTCCCACCCACACCGCCTGCCCGAGCGTGACCTGCTCGATCGACTGCGTGGGATGCGGCGCGACCGGCGCGCCGTAGTACGCGTCCACCAGCCACATCAGCACGCCGCCAATGATGAGCGACCACGCCATCACGGTAAGGTTTTCCAGGTTATGTCCGATGACCTTCGTCAGCAGCAGCGACGGCACGGCGGTGCACACGAACGCGATCCCGATCAGCGAAAGCGGATGCGTCAGCAACGTCTTGTCGCCCAGCACTCCCCTCGGAAACGTCCGCAGGAATTCATGGATGCGTTTGCGGAAATACAGCGGCACAGCCAGGATCGCGCCCAGCTGGATCACGATGGAGTACATCTTCCAGTATCCGCTGGCGAGATCGATGCCGAGGAACGATTCCGTGATGCGCAGGTGCGCGGTCGAGCTGACCGGCAGGAACTCGGTGAGTCCTTCGACGATCCCGAGCAGCAGGCTGACCAGATAGTCGTGCATCGCCTAGTCGCTCGGGCTGCCGTAGGTCGGCATGCCTTGCTGCACCATGAACACGAGTCGCTGCGCGCGCGTCGCGTAATCACTTTCGGGGTACGAAGAAACGACGCGCTGCGCCAGCGCTGCGGCCTTGCTCTTCGCGCTCGCGGATCTTCCCGCGTCGCCTTCCGTCTTATAGATCTCGATCAGCGCCGACTGCCGCCACGCCGCGTTGTAGAGCGCCTCCGCTGCCTTCGGCGATCTTGCGCGCTCCTCCGCGTACTTCGCATAGATCTCCGCTTCCTTCTCCGGACACTTCGACTCGCCCTTCCATTCGCCGCAGATCTTGTTGTCGATCATCGCGAAGTCAGCGAGGTCGGCCCACTTCGTCCCCGGATATTTCTTCTTCACCTGCTTCATCATCTCTTCGTCGATCATGGGACGCATCCCCGGGCTCTGCTCGCGCGCTGAAGGCCGCGTCCACACGTCCACCGAATCGATCTGCCACCGGATGTCCGCCGCCCGGTACAGCGCCTCGCCCGCCAGCGGCGAGTTGGGGAAGTACTCGGTGACGCGCATGTAGAGCCGCCCCGCGTCTACGTCGGCGCCCTTGCGTCCGTGCCGCTTCTGCGCTTCCGATTCGGAATCCACCGCCTCGCCGAACAATATCCGGTCGCCGTTCGGCGTGCTCGCGCGCACGATGCCTTTGTCCTGGATCCAGCCGCTCACGTCCTTGCCCTGGTCGGTGGTCGCGAACACGTGTAGCCAGCCCGGTGAGGGTTCGAGGATGTTCATCTCGCGCCCGCGCGGGATCACTCCCATGCGCTGCGCACTGCTGTCTGGCGAGATGTAGATGGCCGCCTCCCGGATGGGTACGCCGTGGTCAATATTCGTGGCAGGAGCGTTCGCCGCAAGGGCGTTCGCCGCAAGAACTCCCACGGCCAGCAGGACGATGGAGCACGTTAGCCGTGCCAACTTGACTACTGCGCCACCGCTAGCCATCGCTCGTCGCAAAACCCACCTCATGGATATAGAAGACAGAAGGAAACAGAGACTTCGCGGAACTCCAGATTTTACACTGCCACGCCTGAGTGACGCGGCCGCCGCTACCCGAGCACGTCCCGCAGCAGCCCCGGGTCCACGTTCCCGCCGGTGATCACGCACACGATCTTTTCCGCCGCCGGCAGCTCGTTCCGGTGCCATCGCCAGGCGGCATACGGCACCGCTCCGCTCGGTTCCGCGACGATGTGTACCTCGGTCGCCAGCTCGCGGATGGCGCCGCGGACCTCGTCCTCGGTCACGGTAACGATGTCGTCGCAATACTTCCTGATGTGCTCGAAGTTCAGCCGCCCAAGGGATTGCGTCCGCAAGCCATCGCAGATCGTCCGCGTAGTCTTCTCCGCCGGCCACTCCACCAGCTTGCCGGTGCGAAAGCTCTCCTGCGAATCGCCCGCCAGCTCGGGCTCCACGCCCACCACCTTGGCCTTCGATCCGCTCAACTTGATCGCCGTCGCCGCGCCGCTCAGCATCCCGCCCCCACTCACCGGCGCCAGCACCAACTCAACATCGGGAAGATCGCCGAGGATTTCCAGGCCGCAGGTGCCCTGTCCCGCGATGATGGCAGGGTCGTCATAGGGCGGGACCATCACGTAGCCATGTTTTGCCGAAAGTTCTTCCGCCTTCGCCAGGCGCTCCGAACTCGCCGTCCCCACGAAGACGATCTCCGCGCCCAGCGCGCGCGTGCCTTCCTGCTTCACCGGCGGAGCGTTATTGGGCATCACGATCACTGCCTTGATGCCGAAAGCGCGCGCCGCATAAGCCACCGCCTGGGCGTGGTTGCCGCTCGAGTACGTGATCACGCCGCGCTTGCGCTCGGCTTCGGAAAGCCCAGCGACTTTGTTATACGCGCCGCGGATCTTGAACGCGCCGATGGGCTGCAGGCTCTCCGCTTTGAAGTAGACGCCCGCGACCTTGGGATGAGGAATAAGCGGCGTGTGGAACGCCACGCCCTTGATGCGCTGCTGCGCGGCGAGGATATCGGCCAGCGTGACCAGGCCGGTAGCGGCTTCTGTCGAAACGGGATTCACGAGGTCAGAATAACAGCCGCGAGCAGCCTACGAAACACTCGCCGCTTCCGTCGCCTGTGCGCTCGGCCCGGCGTACATCTCGTCGATCTGGGCTTTGTACTTCTGCTCGAGCACGCGCCGCTTCAGCTTGTGCGAGGGGGTGAGCTCGCCGGTGGCGATGGAGAACTCATCCGGGACGAGCAGCACCTTCTTGATCTTCTCGTAACGCGCGAGACGCTGGTTCATGTCGGCGACGATGCCGTCGAAAAGCGCCCGCACTTTCGGATGCGTGATCAGCTCGCCGCGCGAGTGGAATTCCACGCTGTTGGCGTGGGCCCAGCTCTCGAGCAGCGGAAAGTGCGGCGCCACGATCACGCTGGGAAAATTCCGCCGGTCGCCGAGCACAGCCGCGTGCGCCACCAGCACGTTCGCCCGCAGGTGTCCTTCGATGGGCTGCGGCGCGATGAACTTTCCTCCCGAAGTCTTGATCAGGTCCTTCTTGCGGTCGGTGATGGAGAGATAGCCGTCGGCGTCGATCTCGCCGATGTCGCCGGTCTTGAACCATCCATCGTCGGTGAAAGCACGCTTGGTTTCTTCCGGCAGTTGCCAATAGTTCCTAAAGACGGACGGCCCGCGCACCTCGATCTCGCCATCTTCGGCCGCGGTCCGCACCTCGACGTTGGGCAGCGGCTTGCCGACCGTCCCGATGCGGTGCTCGCCCGGCGTGTTGATGGCGATCACCGGAGAAGTCTCTGTCAGCCCGTAGCCCTCGTAGATGCGTATGCCGCAGTCGGCGTACCACTCCGCCAGGTGTACCCCCAGCGGCGCGCCGCCGGAGATGAAGTTGCGCGCGCGTCCGCCGAACGCGCCCAGTACCTTGCTGAAGAGAAACGTGTCCGCCAGCTTCCAGTCGAGCGTGTCTGGCTTTTTGCCGGCCAGCGTAAGCGCCCGGTGCTTGCGGCCGACCCCGAGCGCCCGCTCGCTGACCTTGCGCTTGATGCCCGAGCCGAGCTTCTCTTCCACGCCGTTGCGTATTTTCTCGTAGACGCGCGGCACACCGACGAACAGCGTCGGCTTTACCTCTTGCAGCGTCTGCGACAGCAGGTCGAAGACCGGGCAATATGCGATCAGCGCGCCATAAGTGAAGCAGACGTAGTCCAGATGCCGGGCAGTGATGTGGGAGAGGGGCAGGAACGAGATGCAGCTATCGCTCTCGCCCCAATCGTAGAACTGCAACGACACAAGATTTGCGGCCAGGTTGCCGTGCGTGAGCATCACGCCCTTCGGCGTCCCGGTGGTTCCCGAGGTATAGATGATGGTCGCCAGATCGCCGGGCGCGATCGCCCGCGCCGCCGAATCGAGGGCGAGTTCGCGACCGGTGATCTCGTCGGAAACGAAGCTGCTCATCCGCACCGTGCTGTGCGCATCGTGGTCGGGCGCCTGGGAATCGACATCGACCTCGACATCGTCCATCACCACCACCTTCTCGATGGCGGTCCCGCTGCGGATCTGGCGCAGCTTCTCCAACTGCTCCTGCGTCGAGACGAACGCGATGCGCGCTCCCGAATCTTTCAGGATGAACGCTGCCTGCTCCGCCGTGAGCGTGGGATAGATGGGAACATCGGCCACGCCGAGGGCGAGGCAGGCGAAATCCACCACCGCCCATTCCGCGCGGTTCTCCGCCATGATAGCGACGCGGTCACCCTTGCGCACGCCCCACGCGCTGAGCGCGCGTGCCGTGGTCACCACGCGCGAGTAAAGTTGCCGCGCCGAGATGCCCACCCAGGCGCCTTCCGAGCGATAGGTCATCACCCGCGCGCGGTCGCGCTCCACTACGGTGAAGAACACGTCGTTCACCGTGTCGATCACGGGATGCGGCGGTTGGGGCGCGGGAAAGATGTTCTCAGCGGCGGCCATTGGGGCTGGTCTCCAATCCCGCCAGGATCACGTCCACCACGGCGTCCGCCGCCCCGGCCAGCGGATAATCGTGCTCGCTCAGCATCCACGATGTCACCATCTCATCGAGCGCGCCGAACAGGCAGTTCGCTGCGATCTTGTCGCTGACCCCGGCGCGGAATTCTCCCGAGCGCTGGCCCTCGCGCACGATGCTGCGGATCATGTCGAAATACTCCACCAGGCGATGGCGCGAGAATTGGCCCAGGAATTTCGCGCTGTGCCGCAACTCCGTCTGGAACACGATGGCCAGGTTGCGGTTCGCGCCCAGCATGTCCAGATGCAGGAATGCCAGCCGGTGGAGCCGCTGCTTGGGAGCTGCGATGCCCGCCAGATCGCGCCGCGCCCGCTCCAGGAAAGAGTCAAAAGCGCTGTCGATGGCCGCCATCAGCAGCTGTTCCTTGTTCTTGTAATAAAGATAGATGGTGCCGTCGGCCACCCCGGCGCGGTCCGCGATCTCCGCGACCCGCGCCTGCCAGTAGCCTTTTTCCGCGATCACGGCCACCGCCGCGTCCAGGATCCTTTGCGACTTATCGCCGCGCTGCGACTTGTCCGCGCCGCGCCCCGTGCGCGCGACCGCCGCCGGCTCGCTGGGTTTGATGGTCACTGTCTGCTGGTCACTGGCTCCACTGGTGGTTCCCCTGGCTGTGGTATCTCGATAGCGGCAGGGAATCGCTTCCGAGTCACAAATCTACGGCATCAGGGCGTGTAGCGGCAAATCAGAGCTGCTCGCTCGGAGGCGCATTGACCCACCCTCGCCACGGCGGTACCCTAATCCCACCTTCCGCCCATCGCAGAGGTGCAAACATGAGACGTCGCATCACCGCACTCCTCACCCTCTTCCTGCTCGCGGCCGCGTCCGTCACGGCACAACAAGCCAAGCCCGCACCGCAGCCCGGCCCGCCGCCGCTCAAGTTCAAGGTCGGCGACACCGTCCCCGACTTCACCCTCAAGTATTTCGACGGCACCGCGATGAAAGACTTCTCCCTGCACGACTACAAAGGGAAGAAGAACGTCCTCGTGGCCTTCTTCATCTTCGCTTTCACCGGTGGTTGAACGCAGCAGATGAAAAATCTCCAGGCTCATCTTCCTGAGCTGGAGGCAGACACCCAGGTCGTGGGTGTGAGCATGGACAGCCCCTTCGCCAACAAGGCTTTCGCCGACCAGGTCGGCGCCAAGTTTCCCATCGCCAGCGATTGGTTCAACGGCGGCACCGTCACCAAAGAGATCTTTGGCATCTACAGCGACAAATACAAAGCCGCCCGCCGCGTGAACTATCTCATCGGGAAAGATGGCAAGATCCTCGAGATCCAGGAGGGCAACGAGGCCGTCGACCCAACCAAGATCGTCGATGCCTGCAAGGCTCGCCGGCTCAAACAGTAAGCAGTAATAATCAGGCTCGAAACGGGCGTCCTCTCCGGGCGCCCCGTAGTTTTTTGCCGCTCTTCAGCTCCTCACGCCCACGCTCCCGACGCTGTTTCCGCCGCTACAACCATTCCCGAACAGGGAACAAAAAACCCGATGCGGAGAGGTCTGTGCCATAACGCACAGTCCGCTTGCCAACGCCAGCATACGGTTGGAGGCGCAGCACAAGGCACCTTGCGGTTGCGCTCGGCCGGCAGACTCTCGCCGGCCGCGAACCGGATCCGGAGAGGACCCATGATGGACGCCCGCCACTCGGCGCTGCTCAAAGCCGACGCACTCCAGAGCGCGATCTTCAACAGCGCCAACTTCTCCAGC
>JALYLW010000139.1 GCA_030774055.1 Acidobacteriota bacterium | reverse complement strand
GAGTTCGCGCCGGATCGCGCGAACGGAGGCCGAGGGGCGACGCAGCCAAGGTGAGCTTCGCTGCGCGAGCGAGCCGCCAGCGTTGCGGCGACCCTGGAAGAAATAACTCTTACTCCATCGGCGCGATCTGGTATTGCTCCAGCTTGCCGTCGGGCAGCTCAAAGGTCCAGACGCGCAGCTTCTGCTCGCCGCATCCCACGCGCCACGCGCGCGCGAACATGCCGCCGCGCTCGCCCCGGGGACCGAGCGGCGCGAACTCCTTCGGCTCGCCGCAGCGGCCCAGGCTCGTTTGCAGGTCGCGCAACGCTTCTTCGCTGAAGTAGAAGTTGGCGTTGTCGGTGAACTGCGTGCGGTCGAGCTTGCCTTGTTCCAGACCCAGGAATATCTGCCGCGCGCGCTCGGTCGCCGTCTTCGTCGCCGGGTCGGTGTCAGCAAAGAGCACTTTCGCGACCGCGTCGGCGATGGTGTCGGGCGTGCCCACCGCATCCTGGTTGGTGAACACCACCACCGCGACCTTGTCTTCCGGATACACGTTGTTGGTGGAGGTGAAGCCCGAGACCTCGCCGCCATGTGTGATCACGCGGCGCCCGCCCGGCGCGCGCACGAACACGCCCAGGCCGTACGGGAACGCGACTCCGCTGTTCAGCAGCGTGGCCGTCTGCTGCTGTTTGTACGACGCGGGCTGCAACAGCCGCTGCTCGATCATCGCGATGTCCCAGCGCGCAAGGTCGCTGGGCGTCATGGCCAGCTCGCCGGCGGCGTCGAGCCATCCCGGGCCTTCTTTCGGAGCGGGACGCAGCGGGCCGAGCGCGTACCGGCGATAGCCGATCGGATCGCTCGCCGGCAGCGGCGCGCGGTCTACGTTGGCGACGCTGCGCATCTCGAGCGGCGCGAACACGTGTTGCATCAGGTAGCGGTACAGGTCTTGCCTGCTCACCTTCTCCACGATCTGCCCGGCGATCACGTAGTTCGTGTTCGAGTACTGCCACTTTGCGCCGGGATCGAAATCGAGCGGCTTGCGCGCCCAGCCCGCGAGGATCTGCTGCGCCGTCACCGGCTTCAGCATGTTGGGCATCACGTAATCCTGGGGCCAGTAATCCTGGTAGCCGGAGGTCATGGTGAGCAGTTGCCGGATGCTGACCTGGTTCGCGCGGGTGAGATCCGGCAGGAAGCGCGCGACCTTGTCGTCGAGGGAGAGCTTGCCTTGCTCCGCCAGCATCAGGATGGCGGTGGCGGTGAACTGCTTCGAGTTCGATCCGATGGAATAGCGCATCTCCGGCGTCGCCGGCGTGGGTGGCTCGAGTTTGGCGTTGCCGTAGGCGCGCACGTAAGCGAGCTGACCGTCTTTCACCACCGCGAGCGACGCGCTCGGCGTGCCGCTGGCCTTCAGCGCCTCCGTGGCAGCCTTGTCGATGGCCGCGCGCTGGTCCGCGCTCAAGCCGTGAGCCGGTTGCTGCGCCGTCGCCAACGACAACCCGACCACCAGGAACGAAATAGTAAGGATAGCCACCCGAGCGCGCATTGGTTCCTCCGTGGAAACGCCGCAGTCTAGCACCTTCCATCCTGATGGGTCATGCTGAGGAGCGTCGCGAGCGGCCGCCTTTTCCGGGCCGCGAGCAGCGACGAAGCATCTCAGGTCCAGCCACCCACAAAGAATCTCTGCAAGCCGCTCCCCGCTCTCCGTTCTCCTCTCAGTACGAGAAATGAACGAGGAGAGAGATGAAAACGAAGATATCCATGCTCGCGGCGGTCGCGGCCCTACTGCTCGCGCTCACCGCTGCCGCCCAATCGTCGCAATCCGAGAAGGCGGCGGCCGGCAAAGGCGCCGCCATCACCATCTATAACCAGAACTTCGCCCTGGTGCGGCAGGTCTTTCCCATGCAGTTGACCGCGGGAGTGAACCGCGTCCGCTTTGCCGACGCCACCGCCTTTCTCGAGCCCGAGTCCGTCATCCTGCGCGATCTCAACGGACGCACCCAGCTCCAGGTCCTCGAGCAGGACTACCGCAACGATCCCATCACGCAAGAGCTGCTGCTCTCGCTCTACGAGGGGCAGACCATCGACTTCGAGATCCGGATGCAAGACGGACGCGTCGAGCGCATCCGCGGCAAGATCATCCGCTCCGGATACGTGCCCCATCCGGCCTACAACGAGTATGGCCAGGCGTATCCCGGCTACGGCGCCGGACAGCCCATCATCGAAGTCGACGGCAAGCTGCGCTTCGGCCTGCCCGGCCTGCCCATCTTCCCGAATCTCGGTGCGGACACCATCCTGCACCCGACCATCAACTGGTTGCTGAACACGCCTTCCGCTACCACTCTCGACGCCGAGGTCAGCTACGTCACCAGCGGGCTGAGCTGGGCGGCGGACTACAACATCGTCGCGCCGGCATCGGGCGCGGCTGGCGGTGCGAACGGCGAAGAGAAGATCGACGTCTTTGGCCTCGTCAGCTTCATCAACCGCAGCGGCAAGCGCTTCGACGATGCCGACATCAAGCTCATCGCCGGCGACGTCAACAAGCTGCAACCCGGCGCACGTCCCGCAGCCGGCGCCGCGGATGAGAACCGCGCCCTGAAGGCGGAAATGTCGATGGCGCCCACCGTCCGCGAGAAGAGTTTTGACGAGTACCACATGTACTCGCTGGTCCGCTCCGTCACGCTGCACGACAACGAGACCAAGCAGGTCGAGTTCGTCCGCGGCACGGACGTCAAGTCGAAGCGCATCTACGTCTACGATGGCGCCAAGCTCGACCGCTGGTACGGATACACCATGGAGAACGCGCGCAACGATCAGGGCTACGGCACCGAGTCGAATCCGAAAGTCTGGGTGATGCAGGAGTTCAGGAATTCAAAGGAGAACGGCCTCGGCATCGCGCTCCCCAAAGGCAAACTGCGCTTCTATCGCCGCGACGACGATGGCAAGCTCGAGTTCACCGGCGAGAACTGGATCGACCACACGCCCACCGACGAGCTCATCCGCGTCTACACCGGCAACGCCTTCGACGTGGTCGGCGAATGCCGCCGCACCGACATCAAGGTGAACTCCAGCCAGGAGTGGATCGACGAGAGCTTCGAGATCAAGGTGCGCAACCATAAGAAGACGGCTGTCACCGTCCGCGTGGTCGAGCACCTGTATCGCTGGTCGAACTGGGACATCACCGCGAAGACCACGACGTTCCGCAAGAAGGACGCGCAGACCATCGAATTCCCGGTCACCATCACGCCGAATGGCGAAGCCGTCATCACGTACACGGTCCACTATTCGTGGTAGCAGAGCGTCGAGTGGGGCGGGATCGAGCCCGCCCCTTCCCCCCTGCGCGGCTCCTAGTCGTTTCAATGAGTTAGCGCGAAAGCTCACGGGCTGGTCTCGGCCGGTCTCGGCGAGATTTGGTTGGGATCTCGGCGAGATCGCCGACTATGGACGATTGCTAATGAGAAAGAACGGAGTTCGGCCTAGGACGGACGACGCCAAGTTCGCCCATTTATGGGCGAAAGTAAAGCGAATACGTCATTCGCATTGATTATTTCTCCCCCACAAGCGGACGCTTGAGTGGGCCACCCACTGTGTCTGGGCCACCCGCCCGTGCATTACAGCTGGTAACCGTCCCGATTTCTTCGCGCGGGCGAGTGTCTTTTATGGATGCTCGCCGTTATTCATTCAGGAGCGTTGCCGCTACGGAGATTATTCCGCCGGTTTGCTGCAAGTCCGCGCGCATTCGCCGTTCTCAGGCAGAGCGCGCACAGGGCCGGCGCCCGAGCGGCAGTTCGAATGAACTCGCAGCCGGACGCCGGCCCTCACTCGAACGGAGAACTCGAATGAAGACAAGGTATGTAGTCCTCGCCGCACTGCTCGCCCTTTCCGGCGCGCTTTTTTTCCTCAACCTGTCAGTCACGCACGCCGCGCCACCTCCTCCACCGAAGCCGAGCCCGTCGCATCCTGGCCAGGCGGGCGCGCTTCAGGTCATCGGCAAAGACGGACAGGTCATCGGCGAGTGTCCGCTGAAGCACACCGGCGTGAAGGCGGAGATCTCCGGATTCCTGGCACGCGTGGAAGTCACGCAGGAGTTCGTGAACGACGGCACGGACAAGATCGAAGCTGTCTATGTGTTTCCGCTGCCGCAGAACGCGGCTGTGAATGACATGACGATGCACGTGGGAACGCGCCTGGTGCGCGGCATCATCAAGCGCCGGGAAGAAGCGCAGGCCATCTACGACAAAGCGCGCTCCACCGGACACGTCGCCGCGCTCCTCGATCAGGAGCGCCCTAACATCTTCACTCAGTCGGTCGCCAACATCATGCCCGGCGAGACCGTCACCATCACGCTCACTTACGTGGACACGCTCAAGTACGAAGCCGGGTCCTACGAGTTCATGTTCCCGACGGTCGTTGGCCCGCGCTACATCCCGGGCGCCGCTCTTCAAGCAAACCAGGTCATCGGACAGCAGGGCGGCGGTCGCCTTCCCGACACCGGCAAAGTTCCCGACGCATCCCGCATCACGCCGCCGGTCGCGCCGCAAAATGTCCGCGCCGGACACGACATCTCCATCGCGGTCGCACTCGATGCCGGCGTGCCCATCACCGGACTGCGCAGCGAGCTGCATCAAGTCGACGTCGAACGCACCGGCGCGTCGAGCGCCGTGGTGCGGCTGCGCGACGAGGACACCATCCCCAACAAAGACTTCATCCTGCGTTACGAAGTTGCCGGCCAGCAGATCGCGGATGCGCTGCTGGTCCATGCCGAACAATCAAAAGCTGCACAATCGCTCGGCGGCGCCCTCGCCGGCTCGCAGACTGCCGGATACTTCACCTTCATCCTGCAGCCGCCGGAGCGCGTGTTCGATGAAGACGCCACGCCGCGCGAGCTCGTCTTCGTGCTCGATACCTCCGGCTCGATGTCCGGCTTCCCCATCGAGAAGGCAAAAGAGACGATGGCGCTCGCGCTCGGCAACCTGCGCGCCAAAGACACTTTCAACCTCATCACTTTTTCCGGCGACGAGCACATCCTTTTTCCCGAACCCGTGCCCGCCACCGCCGCCAACCTCGTCAAGGCGCAGCAATTTCTCGCCTCGCGCGAAGGTTCGGGCGGGACGGAGATGATGAAGGCCATCCGCGCCGCGCTCGCGCCCACCGACAAACTCGACCACCTGCGCATCGCCATCTTCTTTACCGATGGCTACGTGGGGAACGACATGGAGATCATTGGCGAGGTGAAGAAGCATGCCAACGCGCGCGTTTTCGCGTTTGGCATCGGCAACAGCGTGAATCGGTTCTTGCTCGACAACATGGCCAAGGAAGGCCGCGGCGAGGTGGAGTACGTCACGCTCGATAGCGACGCCGAAGCGGCCGTCACGCGTCTCGAAGAGCGCGTGCGCACGCCGCTGCTCACCGACGTTTCCATCGACTGGAACGGATTGCCCGTCACCGACGTCTCGCCCGCGCGTCCTGCCGACCTGTTCAGCGCCAAGCCGCTCGTTCTCACCGGACGCTACACCCAGGCGGCGCACGGCACCATCACGCTACGCGGCCGCCGCGCCGGCCAGCCCTTCACCCGCGAGATCACCGTCGATCTTCCCGCAGTCGAGAAGTCGAACCGCGTGCTCGCCACCCTGTGGGCGCGCCGCAAGGTCGATGACCTGATGTCGCAGGATTGGAACGGCGCGCAGCAAGGCACGATGAAGAAAGCGTTGCAGGAGCAGGTGACGCAGCTCGGCCTCGACTACAAGATGATGACGCAGTTCACCTCCTTGGTTGCGGTGGAAGAGATGGTCGTGACTGACTCGGGCGTGCCGCGGACTGTCCAGGTCCCGGTCGAAGTGCCGCAGGGCGTGGACCGCGCCATGGCGGTGGGCGAAGAGCGCGACGCCAAGACAATGAACTTCGCCGGCTCATACAACGGGTCAGGGATGCTCAACGCGCCACCCGCCTCGTCACCGGTGCCGATGATCTTGCGACAGCAGATCCAATCGCTGCCCACGCGTTCGCGCAACACCTACTCGTTGAGCGGCACGGCCGGCAAGGGCTACGCCGACCGCAAAGACGAAGCGATGGTCGCGAAGATGACGGACGAGTTGTTCCAGATCCTCGCCTGCCTCGAAGCCAAGCCAGCAAGTGCGGGTGGTTGCTCGGGCGTGTTGCATGTCCGCATCGCGCTCACCGACAACTCCGCCGCCACGTTGCAGAAGTTGAAACTGCTCGGCTTCAAGCTCACCATCCAGCCCACCACGGCCAAGCTCGTCTACGGCGAGCTGCCGGCGGCGAGCCTGAAGGCGGTCGCGGCGATGACGGAGGTCTTCTTCCTCTCGCGCGCCGAGCCGATTGGAAAAAGCGGAGCCAGCACCAAACACTAGCGACCACTGCTGTCCTCCGAACAGGCCCGGGATAGGCAAGCTAACGCCGCCTACCCCGGGCCGATCCTTCTCTGCGGCATGGGGTACGCGAATGGTGATAGAACAGTCGCGGTGCCCAATCCTTTCAACCGCGAACGTTTCGGACGTCCGCAAGTCTTCGCCATCCTCTTATTACTGGTATTCCTGGCGCAGGCACTCTACCTCGCCGCGCGCCGGCCGCTCGCGGGCGCGGAGTTGGGATACATCCAGACGGGCGAGCAGCGGTTGCGTGCCGCGCCGCAGGACGCTCCAGGCTTTCTGGTCGCTCCGCACTTTCTTGTTGCTCCGCACTTCGTCTCGCCGCTGGTCGCGCTCAGCGCCGCCGTTCCGGTAGTTGCCGCGGGCAAGACCTCGCTGGTCCCCTTCGCCGAGCCATCCGGCGCCGGCGGCGACGCCGAAGGAGGATATCCCCTCCCGCCTTCCGTCCGCTGGCTAGCGCGCTTTCCCTTCCTGGTGATCGGGCTGCTGCTCGGCGGCTCGCTCTGGTATGTGGCGCGGCGGCTCTACGGCAATGCAGGCGGCTACATCGCGCTCGCGCTGTACGTGTTTTCGCCCGCGGTCGCGCTCAGCGCGCGCGTGGGACCGGAGATCGTTGCCATGCTCGGCGTCTTTGGGATCATCTACATCTCGATCGCGCTCGCGCACACGTTCTTTCCCGCCCCGGGGAAAGTAAGTTGGGAAGTAAGCTGGCGTCGCGTGCTGCTGCTGGCGGCGGCGATCCTGCTCGCGCTCGGCGCCGCGCCCCAGACCGCGCTGGTGCTCCCCATCGCGCTCGCCTTCATGCTCTATCTGCTTCCTGCACGGGAGCGCTGGTGGCTGCCATTCGCCGTGCTGGCGGTGACGACCGGCATCGTGCTGCTCGCGCTCTTTGCGGTCAACGGATTTCACACCGCAGCGCTCGAGCAGCAACTCCGTCTGAGCGTGGGCGTGGTTTCTGGCGAGCTTGCGCGCGCGCGGCTTCGGCTCTATATGTGGAGTGTGCTGTGGCTCACGCACTATCCCGCGCTGCTGCTTTTCCTGGTGCTGGCGGTGGGCGCGTATCTCGCTTCGCGACGCGTGCGCTACTTCGGCAACACCGCGCCGCTCATCGTGTTAGCGCTGCTCTGGCTGCTGGCCGTCGTTTTTCAAGTAAATCGCGGCCTGGCGCCGGACACGCTCGCCTACGGCGCGTTCCCGTTGCGCGCGCTCCCTTTCTTCTTCCTCTTCCTCGCCGGCGTGGCCGCGGACATGCTCGAGCTGAAGCGTGACCAGGCGCGCGAGATCGTGGCCGCGATGGTCATCGCGCTGCTGCTCTCGCACGCCATCATCGGATTGCTGGACCTGCGACGCGCCGGCGGCGTGGGACATCCGTTCGAAGTACAAAGGACAATGGACAATGGACGATCGAAAATGGACCCTGCGGCCCAGTCGTAACATCGAACTTAATAGGCAATTGTCATTTGTCCATTGTCGATTGTCCTTTGCTTCGGGAGTATGATTAGGCCTGTGAGGAAGCTGATTGCAGCCGCGCTTTTTCTAGCCCTTGCGACTTACGCAAGCGCCCAGCGCTTTGGTGTCCCGGCGTGCGCCACCTGCATCACGCCCACGAATCCCACGCCCGGCGTGCCGGGAAGTGCGACCAGCTTCACCGCATTCAATCCGCCACCTTCGACGAGTTTCACCGCGTTCAACCCGCCACCCTCGATGGGCTTCACCGCTTTCAATCCGCCGCCGCAGTACGGCGCCGGCAGTCCCAGCTTCCGCGGCAATGCGGGATTCAGCGTGAGCGTAGGCGCGAACGCCGGCTTCGGCGGACGCCGCGGACATCACCGCTCCGGCGGATACGGCTACGGATATGGATACGGCGCGCCCATCTATGGCTACCCGGTGTACGTGCCGGCATATGATCCGCAGCGCGAGCCGCAGCCGGTGGCCGACGTTCCTTCCGGCAACGCTCTCGAGCGCGAGATGTGGTCGCGCGCCGCCGCGCGCCTCGACAATGCCGGAAACACAAATGCTGGAAACACGAACGGCGACGCCGGCAACGCCAACGCCGGCGCCGACCCGCGCTACGGCGAACATTATCTGGATGGCAGAGAAGCAGCAGGCCGCACCGGCAGTAGCGCCGCGCCGAAGCCTGAGCCCGCGCCCAGGATCGAAGATGACGGACCGTCGATCGTGCTGGTGTTGCGCGATGGCACGCGCGTTGAGTTGAGCAACTACGCCATCGTCGGGCAGACCATCTTCGATCTCGACTTTTCGCACCGCGCCCGGAAGATCCCGCTCGCCGAGCTCGACCTGCCCGCCACCGAGAAAGCCAACGACGCGCTCGGGCTCGACTTCAAGCTGCCTGCGCGTTAGGCGGGTGAGCGCGGAGCGAGCGTGGGTTCCGCAGGAAGCCCGCGCGAGTCCGCAGCAGCAGCCTCAGCGCGAAGCCCTCGAATGAATGCTCTCCGCTGCCCCACCTTTATTTCCGGAAGCTTACTTCTGGAAGCTCGCCACTGCCTGCGCGCGATCGGGAAAGACTTCGAAGACGTTCAACAGTCCCACGGTCTTCAGCATCTTGCGCGCCAGTTCGACCAGGCCGCAGATCTTGCAGGTGCCGCCACGGCGCCGCATCGAGGTATAGCCGAGCACGAGCAAGCCGATGCCGGTCGAGTCGAAGAGTGGCATCTCGGTGAGGTCCACCACCACCTGTACCTGTCCGTTGTCAGCCAGGCGGCGGAACGCAGCCTGCAACTCCTCGAGTGGCGGGTGGCCGAGCTTGAGCGGACCGCGCACGGTGACCACGATCACGTCGCCGGCGGGCGTGGTGATGACGCTAGGCGAAGTCACAGGCATGGTGGAGCTCCCCCCTCAGCCACCACAGGACACTTGGTACGAGGAAGCCACGACAGACGCCGCATCCCAAGAGGCGGAGATTATAGCCTCTACCCTGCTTACTTGCGGAGCGTTGCCGGCCAATTGGTGAACAGCGAGATGGGGACGGTGTCAGTGGTGTCGCCGACCGAATTCACCAGGAAGCGTCCGTCGCCGGAAACGGCATAGGTGGCGCGTACCGGCGGCACGCGGATGGCAAAAAGTCCCTGTGGCGCACCGGCCTGCACCGTCGCCGCTCCGAGCGTGATGGGCACGGCGACCAGCTTCTGATCGATCGACATGTAGTACAGCTCTTTGCCGTCCTTGCGCCATTTCGGGATGCGGCCCCCCTCGGTGGAAGCCTGGAACTTCGCTCCCGGTCCGGGGAAGGGCGCGATGTAGATCTCGTCGCGGCCAGACTCGTTCGATTGGTAGGCGATCCAGTGGCCGTCGGGAGAGAACTGCGGATTGTCTTTCGTGAACTGGTCTTGCAGCACGGGGAAGGGCGTGCGGTCGCCGCCCAGCGGGACGGCCCAGATGTCGAGCGCCGTTTTCTCGCGGCCGATGCAGAGCAGGTAGAGGCCGTCGTGCGACCAATCGAGCGGCGCGAGATCGAGCTTGCTCTTCTTCGTCAGTGCCTGCTCGGGAGCGGAGCCATCTGCCGGCTTTATCTGGATGATGAAGCCGCTGCCGGTATCGTCGCCGTAAGCGAGCTGCTTGCCGTCCGGCGAGAACACGGGGAGGAAATCGCGGTCCGGGCTGAAAGTAAAGCGGGTGCGGATGCCGCGGGCCACGTCGTACATCCACACGTCGGTATTCGCGCCTCCGCCCAGCACCAGCGTGGTCGCCGCGCGGCGGCCGTCGGGCGAGAGCGCCACGTTGTACGCCAGCACCGATTCGCCGAGAAAGCCATCCGGCTTGCCCGCGTGCGTGAACCAGGTAAGCCGCGAGCCGGAGGAGGACGCGCCTGATTGGAACACCAGCATCCCATTCTCTGACGCGCTGAACACCGCGCGGCTCACCCCGCCATCGAAGCGTATCTGCTCCACCAGCGGCACCGGATCACCGGTGAAGTCCGCCTTCTTCGGATCGAAGGGCTGCGCCATCAGCGTGCTGTCGCGGCGATAAAGCAGGTAACCGCTGGCGTACTGCGTGTTCGAGCTGGCGCCCAACAGTTGTCGCTTCTCCTTGCCGTCGAGCGAGCCCACCATCACCACGTTCGAGTTGGTGTCGTTGCCGTTGGGACCGGACATGTAGAGGAACCTCTGCCCATCGGGCAGGAACTCCGGCCAGCGATGCGTTCCCTCGCCCTTGCTGCGGTCGAGTTTCGTCACTTCCACCGGCACGCCGCCGGCGGCGGGCACGCGCATCAGGCCGCCACCCTCGCGCAATCCGAAGAGGATCACGTTGTCGCGGCTCCAGTCGCCGCCGCGTCCCTGGTTGGCATCGCACAGCGTCTGCGGCGGACCGCCCGTGATATCGATCTTGCGCAGTGAATTGCCGGCGAAGAAAGCGACGAAGCGCGAGTCCGGCGACCAGAACGGATAGAACCCGCCCTCGGTGCCCGCCAACGGCTGCGGCGTGGGCGCGTCCAGATGCTGGAGCCACAGGCCCAAGTGCCCGTCTGGCCCCATCGCGCCATAGACCACGTGCTTTCCGTCAGGCGAGATCGCTGCCGGCGCCGCGCCAATGCCGATGGCCAGCAGGTTGCTCTTCTCCGGCGGAAGTATCGTCGTGCGTAGCACCTGCGCCGGCGCCGACAGCAGCCGCCAGATAAAGAATGCCGAGGCCGCGCTCACTGCCAGCAGCGCGCCTGCCATCACCCACGCCAGGGTCTCGCGATGTTTGCGGCGGTGCGCCACCGGCGCGGGGACGCCCGCCAGCGACCCGCCCTCCGCCAGCCATTGCAGTTGCAGCTTGAGGTCGTGCGCCGTCTGGAAACGCTCGTCCGGATCCTTGGCCAGGCAGATGCGCACGATGCGGTCGAGTCCGGGCGGCGTGAGCGGCTGCAGCGTCACGATCGAAGCCGGCTCCGACGAAAGGATGCTCGCGATCAGGCTGGCCTTCGTCCTGCCCTTGAATGGCGGCTGGCCGGTGGCCATCTCGTAGAGGATCTCGCCAAACGCAAAGATGTCGGTGCGCTGGTCGGCCTCCGCGCCTTCAAGCTGCTCCGGCGCCATGTATTGGAACGTCCCCACGATCGAGCCTTCGCTGGTCAGCTTCTTCTGACTCACCGTCATCTCGGTGAGCGCGGAGGCGAGCGTGTTCTGGTCGCCGCGCTTGGCGAGCCCGAAATCCATCAGCTTGGCGCCCAGCTTGGTGAGCATGATGTTGCCGGGCTTGAGGTCACGGTGGATGATGCCCTGGCGATGCGCCTTCTCGAGCGCGTCGGCGACCTCCACGCCGATGCGCAGGATGTCCGCCGCCGGCATGGGTCCTTTCGCGATGCGCTGCTCCAGCGTCTCGCCTTCGAGGAACTCCATCACCAGGAAATCGACGCCATCCTGGCTGCCCACGTCGTGCAGCGTGCAGATGCCGGGATGCGAGAGCGCGGAGATGGCGCGCGCTTCGCGCTCGAAGCGTTCGCGCAGCGCGGCGTCTTGCGAGAGATGCCCAGGCAGCACTTTGATGGCGACGATGCGGTCGAGCCGCGTATCCTTCGCGCGATAGACCTCGCCCATGCCGCCGGCGCCGGCGGCAGACTGGATCTCATAGGGGCCGAGCTTGCTTCCCGCTGGGATGGG
>JALYLW010000138.1 GCA_030774055.1 Acidobacteriota bacterium | reverse complement strand
CGCCGCCACCTCTTTGAGGTTGAACTTCTCCACCGCCGCCTCGAGGTCTTTGCCCAGGTCGGTGCTCTCGCTGATGTTCAGCACGTAGAGGATCGGCTTCTGGCTCAGGAACATGAACCCGCGGATGAGCTTCTCTTCCGCCGCGCTTATCGCCATCTCGCGCAGCGGACGCTCACTCTCCAGCTGCGCCTTCGCGCGCTTCAAGACGTCGGCTTCGCGCTCGAGGTCGAGCGACTTCATCCGTTTCAAATCTCTTTCCAGGCGCTCCATGCGCTTCTCGATCTGGCCGAGGTCCGAGACCATGAGGTCGAAGTCCACATTCTTGATGTCACGCAGCGGATCGATCTCGCCCACGTGGGCCACCGCCGGATTCTCGAAGGCACGTACCACGTGGATGAGCGAATCCACATTGCGCAGCGTGTTGGCGTAGGCGGCTTCTTTCAGCGCCTCTTCGCCCACCGCGGCAACGTCCACGTATTCGATGCTCGCGTGCACCGTCTTCTTCGGACTGTAGAGCGCAGACAGCTTGTCCAGACGCTCGTCCGGGACTTTGGCCACGCCCAGGTGCGCCTCGCGCGGGTTCGTCCGCTCGTCGAGGTGCGCCTTGGTGAGGATCTTGAACAGCGAACTCTTGCCTACCTGCGGCAGGCCGATGATCCCTGACTTCATTACGGTCTCATTCTCCCCGTGCCCTCAGCCGTTCCCGGCCACAAGAGGCAAACATTCAGTAAAACAGAAAAGCGGGAGTCTGCAAACTCGTCGCCTGGCTGCGTTCTATCTCTGCAGTTGTTTCTACGGAATCCCATATTCGAGTTTGGTTGCCCGACTTTGGTAACCTCGCAGGCGGAACCCCGCGCCGGGTCGCCGGGTTCTAATAGGAAGCACGGGGAAACCCGCGCCGATTGCGGGGGATGGAGCGCGGAATCTTCGCTTCCAACCGGAGGACGAGTGCATCCAATAGACGAGACGGCAGAGCTGCTGCGGGTGGAGAACCTCAAGAAGGTCTTCCGCAGCGGACAGTCCGACTTGGTGCTCTTTGAAAACTTGTCCTTCCGGGTACGGAAGGGAGAGATGTTGGCGATCGTAGGCGAGAGCGGAAGCGGCAAGAGTACCTTGTTGCACATCCTCGGCGCGCTTGATAGCGCTTCTGCCGGTGACGTATACTGCGCCACAATGAAGCTGCGATCGCTCTCAGACGATGCGGCGGCGGAATTCAGGAATAAAGAAATAGGATTCGTATGGCAGTTTCACTACTTGCTGCCCGAATTCACCGCGGTGGAAAACGTGGCCATGCCGCTGTTGATGCGGGGCCGCGATAAGTCTGAGGCCGAGCGGGAAGCCCTCGGGTGGTTGCGCGAAGTCGGTTTGGGAGAACGCGCGCACCATCGTTCGGGCGAGCTCAGCGGGGGCGAGCAACAGCGGGTCGCGTTAGCGCGCGCGCTCATCACCCGCCCTCAGTTGCTCATGGCCGACGAGCCGACCGGCGATCTGGATAGCCGGAACGCCGAGTTGGTCTTCGAGCTGATCTCCAGATTGCATCACGAGCACGGGCTCACCTCCCTCATCGTCACCCACAATCATGACTTCGCGCGCCGCTGCGACCGCGTGTTGCGGCTGGCCGGTGGGCGGGTCGAGGAGCTGAGTCCGGAATCGCTCCCGGCGTAGAGGTGACGCCGTGGCCGGGACGAGTCAGGGTTCAGGGACAGGGTTCAGCAACAGGGTTCAGTAACCAAGGGTCAAGTGGTAACGGGCTGGTTACAAAGGTTTTGCTGGGATGGCGGCGATGGAAGTCTCATAATCGTCACCGGGCCAGCAGGATGGGTGTTGCTTTCGGGATCAGCGGTGACTCCGAAGGCGCAACAAGGAGGCTTGGCGCTGCCGCATGGGGCGGCCGCTGCGCAGGTTCTCCGCGGAGAGGGACATGTTTGAGCGGTATACAGAAAAAGCGCGGCGCGTGATCTTCTTTGCGCGCTACGAAGCCAGCCAATTCGGCTCCCCCTACATCGAGACCGAACACCTGCTGTTGGGCTTGCTGCGTGAAGACAAGGCCCTCACCAACCGGTTCCTGCGGTCGCACGCCTCGGTGGAATCGATCCGCAAGCAGATCGAAGGCCACACCACGATCCGCGAGAAGGTCTCCACCTCGGTCGACCTCCCGCTGTCGAACGAATGCAAGCGCGTGCTCGCCTACGCGGCCGAAGAGGCCGAGCGGCTCTCGCACAAACACATCGGCACCGAGCATCTGCTATTAGGGCTGTTGCGCGAAGAGAAGTGCTACGCCGCGGAGATCCTGCACGAGCGCGGCCTGCGCCTCTCCGCCATCCGTGAAGAACTGGCCCGCACCACGCAGGAAAAAGCGCCCAGCTCGCAGCGCAACCGCGAGTCTTCCCTGCTTTCAGAATTCTCCCGCGACCTGACCCAGGCCGCGATGGATAACCAGCTCGACCCGCTCGTCGGACGCGATTCCGAGCTCGAGCGCGTGGTCCAGATCCTATGCCGCAGGACGAAGAATAATCCCGTGCTCATCGGCGAGCCCGGCGTCGGCAAAACGGCCATCGTCGAAGGCCTGGCGCAGCGCATCGCCGATGGCGACGTGCCCTCGTTCCTCGCCGATAAGCGCATCCTGGCGCTCGATCTCTCGCTCATCGTTGCCGGCACCAAATATCGCGGCCAGTTCGAAGAGCGTCTGAAGACCATCATGAAAGAGTTGATGGACAATCAGAACGCCATCATCTTCATTGACGAATTGCACACGCTCGTCGGCGCCGGCTCGGCGGAAGGTTCACTCGACGCCGCCAACATCCTCAAGCCCGCGCTGTCGCGCGGCGAGATCCAGTGCATCGGCGCGACCACCCCGGGCGAATATCGCAAGTCGATCGAGAAAGACCGCTCGCTCGAGCGCCGCTTCCAGTCGGTGAAAGTCCCGCCGCCGGATGAAGCCACCGCCATCAAGATCCTGGGCGGCATCAAGGACCGCTACGAGAAATTCCACGCCGTCACCTACACCGAAGACGCCATCCAGTTCTCCGTCTTCCATTCGAACCGCTACATCCCGGACCGCTTCCTGCCCGACAAGGCCATCGATCTGATCGACGAAGCCGGCGCGCGCGTGAAACTGCGCCAGACCTCGCTGCCCGATGAGATCACCGACGTGCAGAAGCGCATCAAGTTCATCGTCCACCGCATGGAGAACGCCATCGCGAACCACGAGTTCGAGAAGGCGCGCTTCTACAGTGACGAGGAGCGCAAGGAGCGCGAGAACCTGCGCGCGCTGCGCGAGAAGTACCACCTCGACGAATCGTCCACCGGCGTGGTGGGCCGCGAGGACATCGAAGACGTGGTCTCGCGCTGGACCGGCGTGCCCATCAATTCGATCAAGGAAGAAGAATCGCAGAAGCTGCTGCGTATCGAGGAAGAGCTGCATCGCCGCGTGATCTCGCAGGATAAGGCGATCAGCGCTCTCTCCCGCGCCATCCGCCGCTCGCGCGCCGGACTCAAGAACCCGAACCGCCCGGTGGGCTCGTTCCTTTTCCTCGGGCCGACCGGCGTGGGCAAGACCGAAGTCGCGCGCACCCTGGCGCAGTTCATGTTCGGCTCGGAAAAATCGCTCATCCGCTTCGATATGTCCGAGTTCATGGAGAAGCACTCGGTCTCGAAACTCATCGGTTCCCCTCCCGGATACGTCGGCTACGAAGAGGGCGGCCAGCTCACCGAACGGGTGAAGCGCGCGCCCTACTCCGTCGTGTTGCTGGACGAGATCGAGAAGGCGCATCCCGATGTCTTCAACATCCTGCTGCAGGTCTTTGAAGACGGCCAGCTCTCCGACGGTCTCGGCAACACCGTCGACTTCAAGAACGCCATCATCGTGATGACCTCGAACATCGGCGCGCGGCATCTGCAGAAGCGCACCGGGCTCGGCTTCCAGTCCAGCAAGGAAGACGTGATCTCCGACAAGGTCGAGGAGTTGGTGAAGAACGAGGTCAAGCGCACTTTCAACCCTGAGTTCCTCAACCGTCTCGACGAAGTCATCATCTTCCAGGCGCTGACGGAGAAGGACCTCATCCAGATCGTGGAGTTGATGGTCAACCAGCTGAATGCGAATCTGGCGCAGCGACACATCACCATCACGGTCACCGAAGAAGCGCGCAAGTGGATACTCGACAAGACGCTGACCGACCGCAATTACGGTGCGCGGCCGCTGCGCCGCGCCATCCAGCGCTACATCGAGGACCCGATGTCGGAAGCGTTGATTCAGGGTACTTTCGCCACGCGCCCGGCGTTCATCGAGGTCTACCTCGAGGGCGACCGCCTGTTCTATCGCCCGGTCGGCGAAGAGAAGCAGGAAGGCATGCTGCTGAACTCGAACTAGCTCGCATCAACACAAAAAGGCCGCTGGTTTCCCGGCGGCCTTTTTGTTTCTCTCGGGTGACATCCGGCCGGGAATATCGTCTGTTGGAGCAAGGAGAACTCTATGTCCCTGCGACTCCTCGTCACGATCCTGGTGCTCGCATTGTTTTGCGATGCTGCCGAGCTTCCACGCAAGAGCGGCCCGGTCGAGAGCTACCCCGGCATCGAGGTCAAACTTGGCGCCATCGCCCTCGCGGACGGCACCTTGCTACGGACCATCGTCACCTATCCGGCGGCGAACAGCGGCAAGGTGCCGGCCGTATTCTTCGTCGGATGGCTGAGCTGTGATTCGATGGAATCTCCCTCGGACTCCGACGGCTTTGCCGCGCTGATGCGCCGCGTGGTGCAGCGCTCCGGCATGCTCACGTTTCGCGTGGACAAACCCGGCGTGGGTGACAGCCAGGGAGACTGTGCGCGCACTGACTTCACGCGCGAACTCGCGGGCTACCGTGCCGCTTTCCGGGCGCTGCTCGCTGAGCCGCGCGTAGACCGCGAGCGCGTCTTCCTCGTCGGGATGAGCAATGGCGGCGGCGTGGCGCCCTTGGTCGCTGAGGAGACGCCGGTGCGCGCCTACGTCTCAGTCGGCGGCTGGAGCCGGACGTGGCTTGAGCACATGCTCGAGCATGAGCGCGTCCGCCTGACGCTGGCCGCCAAGCCGCCGGGCGAGGTGACGCGGCAGCTTCGGGGATTCGCAACCTTCTACGACGAATATCTGAATCAGCGCAAGACACCGGCCCAGGTGCTGGCAGGTCATCCGGAGATGAAAGCTATCTGGTATGACGCGCCCGATGGGCAATACGGGCGTCCCGCGGCGTTCTATCAAGACCTGCAGTCCCTCGACCTCGCCGAAGCTTGGGCGCGCACGCCGGTCCCGGTGCTGGTGATCCGTGGAGAATACGACTGGATCATGAGCCGCGCGGATGCCAGCGCGATTGCCGATGCGGTGAACCAAACGCATCCCAAGGCGGCGACTTACGTGGAACTGCCCGTCGACCATGGGTTGATGAAGCGAGGCTCGATGGCGGAGGGCTTCGGCCGCGAGCGCAGCAGTTTCAACGAAGATGTGGCCGTAAGGGTGCTGGACTTCCTGCGCACGCATTCACGCTGAGGGCAAGTCGCGAGCTGTCCTACGGCAAAAGCAAAGCTGCTCGCCGTGATTACAGATGACTGGAGGCAGATGATAGATATAGAGAGCAAAGCGTCTGGATCTCGGGGCCGCATCCTCGGCGCCGGTACCATCATCTACTCCGCATGGGATTGACCGTCTATTGCGCTCCCTGGTGTGCTGACTGCCGCGAAGCGAAACGCTGGCTGGCGAAGCACAACATCCGCTTCACCGAGATCGACATCGAAGCCGTTCCCGGCGCCGCCGACGAGGTCGTGAAGCACACCGGCAAGCGCGCCATCCCGCAGTTCGTCCTTGACGGCCAATGGATCCAGCCTTATCGCCCGGGTGAGGGTTTCCTGTATGACGAGATGGAAGCTCTGTTCGGCATTTCTACCTGACCGTATTCCTGCTCTGCGTGCGATAGAGGTCCTTCGGCTCGCCGCTGCGGCCGGCGCTCAGAATGACACTGTCTTATCGGTGCCTGCGCCTGCCCCCGTTTTGCTCGCGCGTGAGCTTGCCCAGCGTCCTCGCGAGCTCCGACGATTGCACGCGCAGCTGCCTCCGGTTCAGGACAAAGATCTTCTGCAGCACGCGCTCGCCCCTGGCAGTCAGCTCGACCATCACCTGGCGGCGGTCGGTGAGGCCGGCCACGCGCCGCACCAGCCCCATGCGCACCGAACGGTCGACCAGTTCGACCACGCTGTGGTGCCTGAGCAGCAGGCGGTCAGCCAGCCCGCGGATCGAGGGCTGCATCCCTGCCGGCAGCCCGCGCAAGGCGAGCAGCAGCAGATGTTGTTGGGGCGCGACCCCGGCCACCTCCGCCGCCTGCTCACTGAAGCTGGTGAAACGGCGGATCTGGTAACGGAACTCGGCCAGCGCGCGGAAGTAGCCGTCACTCGCTCTTTCGGGGGCCCTGTGCATTGTATCGTGCTTCGATATAATGTGCCTCATCTCGCTCCCGAGCGCTCCCCCTCCCCGGATGGGTCTCCGTGATCGGGAAACGCATTGTTCGTACCGAAGGTTTTTGGCCGGCGGAGGCCAGTACTGCGTTTACAATCCTAAGTTTCCACATCGTACTTACTTTGGCGCTGGCGGTACACCAAAAAACCGCAAGGAGTCCCTCCCTTGATCGCACGCTATACGCGTCCCGAAATGGGCGGCATCTGGAGTGACGAAAACAAGTTCCGCATGTGGCTCCGGGTGGAGCTCGCTGCCACCGAGACCCTCGCCGCCGCCGGCATCGTGCCCCCGGAAGCCGCTGCTGCCATACGCGATAAGGGCGATTTCGACCTCCAACGCATCCATGAGGTCGAGGCCGAGGTGAAGCACGACGTGATCGCCTTCACCACCGCGGTGGCGGAGAAGATCGGGAAAGAATCGCGCTGGCTGCACTATGGCCTGACGTCAAATGACGTGGTCGATACGGCCCAGGCGCTGCAGCTCAAAGACGCCTCCGCCATCATCCGCAAGGATCTGGAGAAGCTGCGCGACGTGCTCAAGCGCCGCGCTTTCGAGTTCAAACGCACTCCGCAGATCGGCCGGACGCACGGCATCCACGCCGAACCCATCACCTTCGGATTGAAGCTGGCGAATTGGTATGCCGAGATCGAGCGCGACATCGTCCGTTTCGACCGCGCCGGAGAAGAGATGCGTGTCGGCAAGCTCTCCGGCGCCGTCGGCAACCTCGCCCACCTCGAGCCCGAATTCGAAGCCCAGATCTGCGAGCGTCTGGGGCTGGAGGTGGAACCGATCTCCACCCAGGTCATCCCGCGCGACCGCCACGCGAACTATGTCGCCACGCTCGCGGTGATCGCCGCCACCCTGGAGAAGATCGCCCTCGAGGTCCGCCACCTGCAACGGACAGAAGTCCGCGAGGCAGAAGAGTTCTTCAGCGAGAAGCAGAAGGGCTCGTCGGCCATGCCGCACAAGCGCAACCCGGTCACCTCCGAACAGATCTGCGGCTTGGCCCGCGTGGTGCGCGCGAACGCGCAGGCGGCCTTTGAGAACGTGGCGCTCTGGCACGAGCGCGATATCTCGCACTCCTCGGTCGAGCGCGTCATCCTGCCCGATTCCACCATCCTGGTGGACTACATGCTGGCCAAGACAGCGAGCCTGATCGACACGCTGCTCGTCTATCCCAAGCGCATGCTCGATAACCTGGAGAGCACCGGCGGACTGGTCTTCAGCGGACAGCTCCTACTCGACCTCGCCGAGAATGGGATGCTGCGCGAGCAGGCCTATCGCGTCGTCCAGAAGAACGCGATGCGCGCCTGGAAGCAGGGCGAGAACTTCAAGGCCCTGGTGTTGAAAGATAAGCAGATCACGGCGCGCGTCCCCCGCCAGCAGATCGAGCGCGCGTTCGACCTCAAGCGCCAGCTCAAGAACGTGGACAGGATCTTCGAGCGGGTGTTCGGCGCCGGGACACCCCGAGGCAAAGCCGCGGCAAGGAAGCGGCGCTAGCGAGTGGTAGTGATGACTGTGACGGGCGTTTGGTCGAGCTGTCCCACGGGATACCCGGCGTCCACCCAGGCATCGTAGCCGCCGGCGAGCGGCCGGACGTGGACGATGCCGTGCCGCTTCAGCAGCAGCGCCACCCGGGCGCTGGTCGCTTCGTTGGGTCAAGTACAGAAGAGCACGATCTCGCGGCCACGCGGGATCTCGTGGTTCATGTGCTCGATATCTTCCGGCGCCATGCGGATGGCACGGCTGATGCTGGTTCCCTGGAACTCGAACCGGCCGCGCAGGTCGACGATGGTGATGTCTTCGCCCGCGTCCAGCCTGGTCTTGAGCTCCTGCGGCGTGATGCGTGCGATCCGCAATTGACGGATGAAGCGCTGCCGCTGCGCCCACTTCCATAGCAGGTAGAGTCCGAACAAGGCGAGCAGGAGCCAACCGAGCCGTCCGCCCAGTAGCAGCGCGCGCTCCATGAACTCGAATATCTGGTGCCCGAAGATGTATCCCAGAGCCACGAACGAACCGGCCCACAGCAGCGAACCGAGCGCGTCGTAGATGAGGAAGTGCAGCAGGCTCATGCCCACGATCCCCGCCATCGGCGGCGCGGCGGTGCTGAAGCCAGGAACGAACTTAGCGAATAGCAGGGAGGGCGCGCCGCGTCCCGCGAACGCCATCTCCGTCCTGCGCACGCACGAATCCGGCTCCAGCGAGATGCGGCAGAGCATATTCAACACCCGCGTGCCGCGGATGCGTCCGAGATAGAACCAGAAGGAATCGCTGAACAGCGAAGCGACCACCGACACGAGCAGCACCGTCACCAGGCTCATTTTTCCCGCGCTGGCCAGCGATCCAGCCGCGACCAAGATCGGAACGGACGGTATGGGAAGCCCGGCCTGCTCGGCCAACACCCAGGCAAAGAGCACCAGGTAGCCGTGCTGGGTCACGAATTCGAGCGCTTCCTTCATTCGGTCTCCGGGATGACGAACTAGATGAGAATCAGATGACAGCGCTGCAGAGGACGATGCAGCCGATCATGCGCTACAGCCGATTGATCACGCTCGCCACATATCCCGCGCCGAAGCCGTTATCGATGTTCACCACGCTCACGTTCGACGCGCACGAGTTCAGCATCCCCAACAGCGCCGCCAGGCCCTCGAAGCTTGCGCCGTAGCCCACGCTGGTCGGGACGGCGATCACCGGCACCGCGACCAGGCCACCGACCACGCTCGGCAGCGCGCCTTCCATCCCGGCGCAGACGATCACCACGCGCGCGTCAGTGAGCGCCTTGCGGTTCGCCAGCAGCCGATGGATGCCCGCGACGCCCACGTCGTAAAGATGCTCCACGTCGTTGCCCATTATCTCCGCCGTCACGACGGCTTCTTCGGCGACGGGGATATCGCTGGTCCCCGCCGAGACTACCGCGATGGTCCCTTTGCCGTACTTGCGGGAGTCTTGCTCGAGCACGATCGCGCCTGCCAGCTCGCGATACTCTGCTCGCCGGATCCTCTTTCGGACGGCGTCAAACTGTTTCTCCGTCGCCCGCGTCGCCAGCACGTTGTTCCCGTGTTTTGCCAGCTTCGCGAAGATTCCCGCGACCTGCGAAGGCGTCTTCCCTTTTGCCAGGATGACCTCGGGCATGCCCGCGCGCAGCGCGCGGTGGTGGTCCACCTTGGCGAATCCCAGGTCCTCGAACGGCATGTGACGCAACCGCGCGACCGCCTCGTCGGGTGAGAGCTTGCGCGCCCGCACTTCATCGAAGAGCTTCTTGATGGATTCGGCGTTCATCGCGGGGTGAACATTCCTGTCGCTGAGTCCACGAGCGAATCAGAGTATCAAATGAAGCGGCCTGCCGCGTTCCGCTCGCACCTTCTGCCTGTTATCCTCGTGCACTGCGATGCCAGCCACTCTGCCAGCCCCTGCCAACATCACCGTCGCCATGACGGGAGCGTCTGGAGCAACCTTTGGCCGTGAGCTGCTGCTCGCCCTCGAGCGCGACCGCCGCGTCGAGGCGGTGAACTTCATCGCCAGCGACAATGCGCTGCGCGTGATGGCGGAAGAGTTGGGCATCAAGGGCCGCAGCAACCTGCTGCAGCAGCTGCTTGGCAAGGCCGCGTCTGGTCCCCGCAGTAAGACGTTGAAGACCAAGCAGCAGAACAATGCGGACATCGGAGCCAACGTCGCGAGCGGCAGCTATCCTGCCGACGCCATGGTCGTGATCCCATGCTCCATGGGGACACTTGCCAGCATCGCCTGCGGGCTGGCCTCGACGCTCATCGAGCGCGCCGCCGACGTCTGCTTGAAGGAACAGCGGCCGCTCATCCTGTGCGTGCGGGAGACGCCGCTCAACAAGATCCACATCGAGAACATGCGCCGCGCCGCCGATGCCGGCGCCACCATCTTCCCGCTCATCCCCGCCTTCTATAACCGACCGAGATCGGCAGACGAGATGGCGCGCGAGTTCGCCGCCCGCGTGCTGCAACACCTTGGCCTGCGCCAGCCCGGCGCTTATCGCTGGAAAGGCTAGCGCTGCGGCATCCGCCTTTGTCCGCATTGAATCGCCGCCGCGTCTTGCGTTATTGTGGGCGTACACCGGAAAGGAGGTGGTCCAGTGCAAATGAGATCTGAAGATGGTAGTAGTCGGCTGAGACCGGCGTTAGGTGAGGTGGCTGAGGCTTAGGGCATCCGCTCTGAAGCCTTGTGTCCCACTTGGTGTAGGGACCGCTCGACGTGAGCGGAAGCCTCAAGCCAAACTCAACAGTTCCACCGCAGCGGCCCGTCCTACGGCGGGCCGCTCCTTTTTCCCGCCTTCGCCAATCCCTTGCGGATGACCTCTCCCGCCGCATCCGCGATGGAAAAACCACCATCCAACTCGGCGCGCGTGACCCAGCGGACCTCCGTAGCATCGCTCGCCGCGCGCAACTCGCCGCCCGCCACCTCGCACAGGTAATCGATCAGGACGTAGTGATAGCGCGTGCGCCCGTCGGGGTCGGCGAGGATGCGGTCATCGACATCGAGCACCTCGATGGGCAGCACGTCTAACCCGGTCTCTTCTTTCGCCTCGCGCGCCACGCCAGTGCGCAGCGTCTCGCCCAGTTCGAGCACGCCGCCGGGGATCGACCACTCGCCCTGGAGCGGTTCGGCGGCGCGACGGACGACGAGCGCGCGGCCGCGGTCGATGATCACCGCGCCCACGCCGATCAGCGGACGGTCGGGATATTCACGCTGCATAGGCTGTGTGAGAGTCGTGTGATGGCGGGCGATCCCGGCCGCCATCAAGAGAACAGATTGCGTGGCGAGAATTCCACGATCTTCCAGCCCTTGGCGCCGCGCTCGAAGCTGAAGCGCATCTGCTCGTGCCGCCGCACCGGCGAGCTGCCGTCGGCCGACGGCGTGGCCTCGTATTCGAAGTCCACGATCGCGACACCGCGGCCGCCTTCCGTCCCGCCTTCGGTCAATGTCTGCTTCAGCTTGTAGTAGACGCGGAAGCTGGTGTACTCGCGAAACCATGCGTTCATCTGGTCGGCGAAGCGGTTGTAGCCGGCGAGTTTGGCGGCGTCGAAGGCACCGAGGGACATGCGCGCGTTGCGGCTCTCCATGCCCTCGGCAAGCTGGAAGAGCAGGTCGTTGGCCACCGCGGTGGTGAAGGTCGGGGAGGTGGCGGCGGCATTCGCCGCGCGGGCATTCGCCGCGCGCGATGTGGTCGCGGCGGGCGCTGTGGAGGGCGCTGTCCCCGGCGCAGCCGACTGCGCCGGCAGCGGCCACGCGCCCAGCAGCAGGGCCGCGGCGATGTTGGCGATGGCAGCGACGACGGTGGAGCTCCTCATTTTGTCTTCATCTCGTAGACGCCATCCCATCCTGCCTCCGGCGCTTCCACCATGAAGTGATGGCAGCGGTGCAGGAGTTCGGTCGACGGACCGTCGCCAGGATACACGGTCAGCAACTCCTCGAACTTCTCCGTCGCCTCCTGCCACTGACTACGGCGATAGGCGTCGAGCGCTGAGGCGAACAGGTTGATGAGTTCGAGGTGGCGGTCCTGATCGATGATGAAGCCCATCAGCTCATAGATGGATATCGGCTGCGTCTTGCCTTTCACCTTGATGCGATCGATCTCGCGCGTGACGAACGCTTCCTTCACCTGCTCGTAGGTGTTCTCGCTGATGATCACACGCACGCCATAGTCTTTCGTCTTCCCCTCGAGGCGGGACGCCAGGTTGACGTGGTCGCCCATCACCGTCCAGGCCAGGCGCTTGACCGAACCCATGTTACCCACGTTGACCGGGCCGGAGTTCAGGCCGATGCCGACCTGCAGCGTCTGCTTTCCTTCCGCCGACCATTTCTCGTTCAGCTCCTCGAGGCGTTCGCCCATGCGCAGCGCGGCGGCACATGCGCGCATGGCGTGGTCTTCTTGCGGATACGGTGATCCCCAGAACCCCATGATGGCGTCGCCGATGTATTTATCCAGCGTGCCCCAGTGCTGGAACAGGATCTCCGTCATCGCGCCCAGGTATTCGTTCAGCAACTCCACCAGCTCGTTCGGCGTCAGACCCTCAGAGATGGTAGTGAACGACCGGATGTCGCTGAACATGATGGTGAGGTCTTTCATCTCGCCACCGGCACGGAAATACTTCCCCGGGTCCTTCTCCATCAGCCGGATCACACCCGGCGACACGTAGGTTTCGAAGGTGCGGCGCATCTTCCGCTTGGCGCGCTCTTCGAAGATCATGCGGTAGCTGGTGATGCCGGCGAAGTTCGCGATCAGTGTCGCGGCCGGCAGCACGAAGCTCAGCCACACGCCGTAGCGGCTGAACTCGAACTGCACCAAGGCAGTGAACAGGGCCAGTATGACCACCATCGTGAGGGTGGAAGTAAGCGGCTTGAGGTTGCTGAACGCGTACCCCATCACCAACCCAAAGAAAAGGATGGCGACCACATCGATCAGCTCCTGCGTCCGCCCGCGAGTGAGGAACCCGCGTCCGCGCTCGTTGTAGTGCAGCAGGTTGTCGAGTTCGTTGGCGTGGATCTCCACTCCCATGTAAGTCTCGCCGTGGAAGGGGGTCACGCGCATGTCGCCGATGCCGAGTGCCGTCGCGCCCACCAAGACGATCTTGTCCTTGAACGTGGATGCCGGCACCGTGCCGTCGATGACGTCGGCCATGGAGTAGTGCTGGTACGTTTGGTACGGTCCGGCGTAGTTGATGAGGAGCGCGCCATCCGGCGGCACCTTGATGTCATAACGGCCAAGCTTTACGCGCTCGAGGCCCGCAGGCGATATCGCCATGCTCACGTCTTGATCGGGGATGCTCTCATACTCACGCAGCGTCTGCAGCGCGAGCGAGGGAAACCAGTCGAGGTTCTGGTAACGCGCCACCAGCAGTCCGCGGCGGACGGTGCCGTCGGTGTCCACGGCAGCGTTGAAGAAGCCGAAGGATTTTGCCGACTCTGCCAGTAGCTTGATGTTCGGCTCCACGCCGTCATACACCACGCCGCCATTCTCCGCGAAGGCTTTGCCGGTATCGAGCGTACCGCCTTGGGGGACGCCCACGGCGTTGATCTGCGGAAAAGATTTTCCCCACGCCACGTTGTAGTAGTCCTCGGCAGCCTTGGCGTCCATCTCGACGACGCGGCTTTTGTCGAGGAAGAGATGGCCCAACACCACATTGTCGGCGCGCATCATCGCGTCAGCCAGGAGCGCGTCTTTGTCGCTCGCCACCTCGATGACGTGCACCTGCGCGATCACCTCGGGCGAGGCCTTGCCCTGCATCCGTGCCTGCAGCTGCTTCAGTGCTTCGCCGGAAGAATTCCTCCCGGGGGTGGGGAAAGTGACGTCGAAGGCGATCACGCGCGCGCCGCCCTGCTTCAGCTTGTCGATCAGCTGGGCGTAGGCATCGCGCGGGATCGGCCATGCGCCCACCTTGTGCAGCGTGGTCTCTTCCATCCCCACGATCACGATGCGGCCATCGTGCGCGCGCGCTCCGCGCGCCTGGAAGCGCGCGTCGAGCGAACGCTGCTCCACGTTCCTCACAAAGCTGATCGCGGCCATGTTCGAGCCGTCTGCCATCATGTAAAAGAGGTAGAGGCTGAACAGCGTAACGATCCCAGCGATGGCGTAGTCCACTCGGCGCAGCTTCTGCACAAAGCTGGTGCTGCCGCTGGCGACCTGTCGGAGCAAGAGTCTCAAAGGGGTGTAGGCCCGGCCAGGGGTACAGGAAACGCCTGCAAGAAACGCTGGCCGGAAATCTATGCAAACTCTACACCAGCAGCAACTCGGGAAGCGAGCAGGCGAAGGCCCTAGCAGTACTAGTACCCGGTACCCAGTACACAGTCAGCTAGGTGGAGCCCGGTCGTTGTAGCCCGCTCGCCCCCGAGCGGACGCTATGAACAGGAACGCCGGCGTCCCGCCGGCTGGCGTGGCGGCATCCTGCCGCCACCAGGTTCAACTGGGTACCGAGTACTGGGCACTGAGTACTACAGCTTGAGGGGCTTGCCCCACTCCTCTGCAAAGCAAACACGCTCGATCGGAAAGCGGCCGCCGTAGGGCTTGTCCTCGCCCTGGAGACGCCCGATGGCGAGCAGCGCGACCACGCGGACCGATTCCGGGACCTTCAACAACTTCTTGACCGAGTCCTCGTCGAAGCCTTCCATCGGCGCGGTGTCGTAGCCCAGCGCCTCGGCCATCCACATCAGCGTAGTAAAGGCGATCATCACCTGGCGATTGACCCACACGCCCAGGTCGGGCGCGATGCCGCCGACCGAACCGGGCTGCGAGCCGAGGAAACCGCGGACGGCATTTTTCGCCTGCTCGTGCTCTCGGTCGCCGCCGTAGCCATGCTCCTTGGCCATGCGCAGCGCTTCGTCAAGGTCGCCCGTCTTCCAGCCTTCCGTGTCGCCGCACGCCACGATCACCACTGGTGCTTCTTCCACTTTCGGCTGGCCGAACGCCGCCGCCCGCAGTCGCTTGCGCTGCTCGGGATCGCGGACCACCACGAACCGCCACGGCTGCAGGTTGTAGCCCGAGGGCGCGTGCAGCCCGGCATTCAGGATCTTCGCCAAGTCGGCTTCGTGGACCGGGGCGGACGGATCGAAGTGCGGCGTCGCGCGGCGCTCGCGCACTACCTCGCTCAGGGACTTCTCTTTGGCTCGCTCGGCCATATTGATCATTGCCTCCTACGCGTTCAGGAACCATAAACGGGATGGAGCTTGGATGAGATGCGCAGGGGGGATGTCGCACAAAAAGAACCTTAAAACGCTTACCGCGGATCGGCGCGGATGAACACGGATCGGAAAAGAGAACGGTCAAAAACAAAAAATCCGCGGTCATCTGCGTTCATCCGCGGTAGGTCTTTTCGGCCCCGAACAACCCGCAATCCACCCTCACCTTCTCTCTCTTGTGGTGAAATAGCCCGATGGCCCTCGAGGAATACAAGAAGAAGCGCCGTTTTGAAGCCACGCCCGAGCCGCCGCCCAAACTCGGCCAGCGCGATTCGCACCGCTTCGTCGTGCAGAAGCACCATGCTTCACGGTTGCACTACGACTTCCGGCTGGAGATGGATGGCGTGCTGAAATCGTGGGCTGTACCGAAGGGCCCGTCGCTGGATCCAGAAGACAAGCGCCTGGCGATGATGGTCGAGGACCATCCTGTCTCGTATTTCGATTTCGAGGGCATCATCCCCGAGGGCAACTACGGCGCGGGCTCGGTGCAGGTGTGGGACGTCGGGACTTGGGAACCCTTGGGAGATCCGCACGCCATGCTCGCCAAGGGCGATCTGAAGTTCCGCCTCCACGGCAAGAAACTGAAAGGCGACTTCGTGCTCGCGCGCATGCGCTCGCGCCGTCCTGGTTCCAAAGGAAACGAATGGCTGCTCATCAAGCACCGCGGCGCGGGCGACGTCTCCGGCTTCGACGCCGGCGACCCCAAGCTCGACTGGTCGGTGCTGAGCAAGCGCTCGCTCGCCGCCATCGCCGGCGATGCGCGCGCGAAGGAGTGGCAGAGTAGCCGCAAGTCCGCGCCGGCATCCTCCACGCACGGTGGCAAGAACGCGTGGCTGGCGGATTCCATCGCCGCCGCCGACCGTAAAAAGCGTTCGACCGCGGAGCGCGCAGAGACCGCAGAGAAGTCGAAGGCAAAGAAAAAGGTCCCTTCCGCGCGCGGTGCGAAGAAGTCTTCAAAATCCAGCGCGGAGGATGACAGTCGCTTCGCGGGCCCAAGAAAAGGTTCCTCGGCAGTCTCCGCGAGCTCGGCGGTCAAGCAGTTGAAGGGCGCCGAGCGAGCGCCCATGCCGCGCGCGGTCACGCCCATGCTCGCCACGCTCGTCGACGCGCCCTTTGACGATGACCAATGGCTTTTCGAGATCAAGTGGGACGGCTACCGCGCCATCGCCTATCTCGATGCCGGAAAAAATGGCGCCGGCCAAAAAAAAGATCGCGTCCGCCTGGTCTCGCGCAACCACAACGATTTCACCGCCGGCTTCCCTGAGGTCGCCGCCGCGCTTGCCGAGGGGGTGAAGGCGAAGCAGGCAGTGCTCGATGGCGAGATCGTCGCGCTCGACGCCGAAGGCCGCCCCTCGTTCTCGCTCATGCAGCAACGCACCGGCATGGACACCGGCCGTCCCGGCCGCATCGGCATCGCGCGCCGCGACGTTCCCATCGTCTTCTACGCCTTCGACCTCATCTGGCTCGAGGGTTACAGCCTCATGAAGGTCGATCTCGAACGGCGCAAAGAGATGTTGCGGACGATCATCGGCAAGCACGAGCGTCTGCACTACTCCGACCACGTCATCGGACAAGGCAACGCGCTCTTCCGTCTGGCACAGCAGAAGTCGCTCGAAGGCATCCTCGCGAAGCGGCGCACCAGTCATTACATCCAGAAGCGGACGCGCGACTGGCTGAAGATCAAGATCACGCAGCGCATCGAGTGCGTCATCGGCGGATACACCGACCCGAAGGGCTCGCGCGAGCACTTCGGCTCCATCATCCTCGGTTTGTACGATGAGAAGCAGCGACTCATCCACGTGGGGCAGGCCGGCTCCGGCTTCACCGAGCAATCGCACGCCGCGATGTGGAAGAAGCTGAAAGCACTCGAGACCCCGGCCAACCCCTTCTACGGACGCGTCGACACGCTGCGCAAGAACCACTGGGTCAAGCCCGAACTGGTCGCCGAGATCAAGTTCATCGAGTGGACGCACGAGGGCAAGCTGCGTGCTCCCGTCTATGAGGGGCTGCGCGCGGACAAGAAGCCGAAAGACTGCCGCTTCGAGCGCGCCCAGCCGGCGCTGAAGGAAGTAAAGAAAGCTGAGGCGGGCGAAGAGAGCTAGCTCCTTGCTTCGACACGGGCTGCAAATAGAAAACGGCCGCCTCGCGGCGGCCGCTTCCAAACAATGTTACGAGCAACAGCGCAGGCTTACTTCACTTCGCTCATGTTGAGCACGGTGCCGTAATCCGCACCGGTCGAAGCATCGACCGCCCGCGCCACGTAGCCGGTGAACGCCGTCCGATATTCCGGGTAGCGCTGCGCGAACGCCTTGATCAGCTCCATGTTGTTGGCAAAGCTGCTGCGCGCGTCATTCACGTCGGTGAGCGCTTTGTACTTGATCACCAGGTTCATGCCGTCGCCCACCTGCACCGGGAAGATCTGCGTGATCTGGTAGTTCTTGCCGCCGGCCGCGAGGGTCATCGGAGAATCACCCGGCAGGTCGCGCGGGACGATGGGCTGCGCCTCGCTATCCAGCTTTTCCACCGGACGCGTGATCATGAACGAGACCGGCAGCGCGAGATCGCGCGCGGTAACGTAATAAAAGTAGGCGTTGTGCATCTCGCCCTTGGCGCGATAATCGCGCGCATGGGTGAGGTACCAGCCCGGTCCGTTCGAGCCCACGCGACGCCGCTTGGGATAAAAGCCCGCCAGCTTCCAGCCGCTCGCCATCTGCTGCCCGCCGTTCATTTGCTGCAAGATCAGTGAGAGCCAGTACGGGCCCTTCTGTCCATTCGCTTCCATGATCACCAGCGCGTACCTCGCCGCCGGCAGGTTGGGGATGGAGAACTGGATGCGGTCGGCCGAGTTGTAGACGCCGCACATGAACATGGCGCGGTCGATAGTCGCCGGACCGCCGGTGGCGTCGAGCATGTAGGTGGAATAGATGTTCGGCTGCGAGCCGGCTAAGGCGTCTTTGCTGGCCAGCGCGCTGCGCTCGATGCCGCCGAAGTTCCCCTGCAAGCTGGGGATCGCGCTCATGCGCAGCGAGGAGACGTCGCCCGCGGCGGTGTAGCCGTAGAACTGGCGCGCCGTGGACTCGATGGCGCTCTTGGTGGCAGCGTCCATGTCGCCGGTGGTCAGGCAATTCTCGGCGCTCGCGGGGGCGATGGCGAAAGCGATGCAAACAAGAAGAACGACGACCTGCAGGATGCGTCTCATAGTCATTGCTTTCCAGATACTGGGTTTCCAGAATCAGGGACTGCTCATCGAAACGAGAAGCTACTCTGGTATAGATGCCGGTCAGCGCCTGTAAAGATGCGTGCCTGCGCCCTCTCCGCCGATGGGACTAAGGTTGCGCGCCCACCCGTACGGCGCCCGCGGTGCAGCGCGAGACGCGTACAATCACACCTGATGCGGCCAGACCGGAACGCATCTAACTGACTATATATGCCTCGGTGGCACAAACCGGCTCGCCTTTTGGCTTTCGCGCTCGCCACCGGCGTGTGCCTGGCGCCAATGTGTCTGCTACATGGCCAGACCGATCCTGCCTGGCGTCCAGTCGACCCGGCGAAGGCCGCCGCCGCGCAGTCTGGGCCGCACTCTGGGCCGCAGTCTGGACCAAGACCCGTGCGCACCGCTTCCGCCACGCCCGCGCCGGCACCATCCGCTGACGCAAGCGTGAGCAGCCCAAGGGTGAACCAAGCACCCGCCCCGATCGCGACCACGCGCGTGCCCGCGACCAGGGAATCGGTGACCAATGCCTCCGTCGCCAAGCGCTCAGCCAAAGGAAAAGAGAGGAGCAAGCAGCCGGTTCAGGTCGAACGGATCCCGCCGCCGCGTCCACTCACGCCCCAGCAGCTTCCGCCCACGCGTCCCACGGTGAGCTACCGCAACGGGCAGCTCAGCATCCTGGCCAACAATTCCACGATGGCAGACGTATTGAACTCGGTGCGGGAACAGACCGGCGCGCAGTTCGACATGACAGGGGTCTCCAGCACGGACCGCGTCTACGCCAAGCTCGGACCGGGCGCGCCCAAAGACGTTCTGGCTGCGTTGTTTGAGGGCTCGCGCTTCAACTTTGCCATCCTCGGCTCGGCCACCGATCCCGCCGCCGTTGCGCGCGTGGTGCTCATGCCCAGGGCCGGCGGCGCCACTACCGCGTCTCAGTCGTATCCCGTAGTGACGACGCAGCCCGGCGGACGGCTCCCCGCGCAGGCACAGCCCGAGGAGCAGGGTGACGAAGAGATGCCGCCGGAAGAAGCTCCCGCGGAGGAAGTGCAGCAGCCGGAGCCGGTGCGGCCCGAGCAACAGCAGCAGCAGCAGAATCCCGGCCAGGTGAAGACGCCCGAACAATTACTGCAAGAGTTGCAGCAGATGCAGCAACAACAGCAACTGCAGCAGCAACAGCAGCAGCAGCAGAATCCTAACGCTCAGCCGCCGCCGCAACCGCAGATTCCCGACCGCGAGATCCCAGACGATCAGCCGCCGCAGTAGCGAGTACTCAGTACCCGGTACCCAGTACTCAGCTAAAACCGATACGGCGGCTTCCGCCGCTGAGCGGAAACACGTGTGCCCAGCGCGGGACTCTTCTCCTGCAACAGATCTTCGGGGTTTAGTTTTTCTGGGTACTGAGTACCGGGTACTGAGTACTGACGGCCGGCGGCTCAGCATTCCGGCGCGAGCGCGCAAACAGATGCAGGATGCCGGCGATCACCACATATCCGGCGAGGATGCCGAAAGAGAACGCCGCCGTCAGCACGAGCAGGAACGTGGTCGAGATGAGCATGGTATGCAATCCGATAACCTCTGCCTAAGATGTGAGTTGCCGCTCGCTTGTTGCCGCATATCCGCGTTTTGTGGCCGCCGTATCTTGCCGCCACGCCGCGCGCTTGTCACGATTACGGCGGTACATGCCCGTCTTCCTCAATGTGCACTGCTTTGACGGACTGCGCTAGTAACCACTAAGATACGAAGTAGAGCTGCGCGTTCCGCTCGGCAGACCCGTCTGGGGCGCCGCCGCTCCGATTTCCGGGTGAGCGGCTGACGCGCGCCGTACCGCGCGTCGTCAGACGCGAGGGCGGAGCAGCTTCACCGCGTAGCCCTCAAAAACAAAAGTGCGGCTGACGCGCGCCGTACCGCGCGTCGTCAGACGCGAGGGCGGAGCAGCTTCACCGTGTAGCCCTCAAAAACAAAGTAATGGCCATCCAGAAGATCACGGTCCGCGGCGCGCGGCAGCACAACCTGAAGAACGTCTCCGTCGAGATCCCGCGCAACACGCTCACGGTGATCACCGGCCTGAGCGGCTCCGGGAAATCGTCGCTCGCCTTCGACACCATCTATGCCGAAGGCCAGCGCCGCTACGTGGAAACGCTTTCCGCTTACGCGCGCCAGTTCCTCGACCAGATGGAACGCCCCGACGTGGACTCCATCGACGGCCTCTCCCCCGCCATCGCCATCGAGCAGAGGACTACTTCGCGCAGCCCGCGCTCGACCGTAGGGACGATCACCGAGATTTACGATTATTTGCGCTTACTCTATGCCACCGTCGGGGCGCCGCATTGCCCGCAGTGCGGCCGGCCCATCTCGCGGCAAACGGCGGAGCAGATCGTCTCGCGCATCATGCAGTTGAAGGCGGAGGACCGCGTGATGCTCCTCGCGCCCATCGTCCGCGGCCGCAAAGGTGAGTTCAAGAAAGAGCTGGAAAAGCTGGCGCAGCACGGCTTCGTGCGCGCCCGCATCGATGGCGAGCTGCGTAACCTGGAAGAGGACGTGGCGCTCGACAAGCGCAAGAACCACACCATCGAAGTCGTTATCGACCGCTTGCTGGTCAAGCCCGGTATCGAGAAGCGGCTCGAGAACTCCCTCAACACCGCGATGAAGCTCGCCTCCGGACTGGTGATCGTCTCCGTGGTCGAGGGCGAGGAGTATCTCTACTCCTCGCGCATGGCTTGTCCGCAGTGCGGTATCAGCGTGCCCGCGCTGGAGCCGCGCTCTTTCAGCTTCAACTCCATCTACGGCGCTTGTCCGGAGTGCAACGGCCTGGGGTCGAAATACGATTTCGATCCCGCCAAGGTCATCGTCGACTGGTCGAAGCCGCTGCTCGAAGGCGCGCTTGGGCCCGGCTCTGGCTCCACCTATCTGCAACGCGCTGTCCAGCTCGCGGCGGCCGCGTATGGCTTCGATCTCGCAACGCCTTTCGAGAAGTTTTCCGCCAAGACGCAGAACCTGATCCTCTACGGCCCCGCCGAGCGAGACGGCAAGAAGATCGGCTGGGCCGGCGTGCTTGCCTTCCTCAAGGCAAACCTCGAGGACTCCAGCTCCGATAGCTACCGCGAGTGGCTGTTGAACTACATGTCAGCGACCGAGTGCCCGGCGTGTAAAGGCGCGCGGCTGCGTCCCGAGAGTCTTGCCGTCAAGGTCAACGGCATGTCAGTCGCTGAGTTCACCGCGCTGTCTTTGGGACGCGCCGTCGAAGCTGTGCGCAAGATCCAGCTCGACGAGCGCGGCCAGAAGATCGCCGGCCGCGTGCTGCGCGAGATCGAAGAGCGCCTCCAGTTCCTCAACGCCGTGGGACTGAATTACATCTCGCTCAACCGCTCGGCGGCCACGCTCTCCGGCGGCGAAGGCCAGCGCATCCGTCTGGCCACGCAAATCGGCTCGCGCCTGCGCGGCGTGCTCTACGTGCTCGACGAGCCTTCCATCGGATTGCATCACCGCGATAACGGACGCCTGCTCGCGGCCCTCGAAGCGCTGCGCGATCTCGGCAACACCGTGCTCGTGGTCGAGCACGATGAAGAGACCATTCGGCGCGCCGACTACGTGATCGACCTCGGCCCGGGCGCGGGACGCCACGGCGGCGCGCTCGTCGCCAGCGGCACGCCTGCCGACATCATGAACGCGCCCGCTTCCCTCACCGGGCAGTACATGGCCGGCAAGACGCGCATCGAGATGCTGGACCAGCGCCGCCAGCCCAACGGCAAAGCCATCACCGTACTCGGGGCGCGCGAGAACAACCTGCGCAACATCGATGTTTCCATCCCGCTCGGCGTCATGACCGTGGTCACCGGCGTCTCCGGCTCCGGAAAATCCACTTTGGTGAATGACATCCTCTACCGCGCGCTGGCGAAAAAACTTTACCGCTCGCGGGAAGAACCCGGCGCGCACAAGAGCATCAGTGGGGCGGAGAACATCGACAAGGTCATCCGCATCGACCAATCGCCCATCGGACGCACGCCGCGTTCGAATCCCGCGACCTATACCGGCGTCTTCACCCAGATCCGCGACTTCTATGCCATGCTGCCCGAATCGCGCGAACGCGGCTACAAGCCGGGACGCTTCTCCTTCAACGTCGCCGGCGGACGCTGCGAAGCCTGCCAGGGCGAGGGCCAACGCCGCATCGAAATGAATTTCTTGCCTGACGTCTATGTGCAGTGCGAGGTCTGCGGCGGCAAGCGCTACAACCACGAGACGCTGCAAGTGCGCCACAACGGCTACTCCATCGCCGACCTGCTCGAGACTTCCGTGGCAGACGCTCTACCTCTGCTCGAGAACTTCCCGCAGATACGCCAGCGCTTGCAGACGCTCGTCGACGTCGGCCTGGGATACATCCATCTCGGCCAGTCGGCGACCACGCTCTCCGGCGGCGAAGCGCAGCGCATCAAGCTCGCGCGCGAACTTTCTAAACGCCAGACCGGAAAAACGCTTTACCTGCTCGACGAGCCCACCACCGGCCTGCATTTTGACGACGTCCGCAAACTGCTCGAGGTGCTCCATCGCCTTACCGACCTCGGCAACACCATCGTCATCATCGAGCACAATATGGACGTGATCCGCAACGCCGACTGGATCCTCGATCTTGGGCCCGAGGGCGGCGAGGATGGCGGCCGCGTCGTCGCGACCGGGACCCCCGAACAGGTCGCCAAAGTAAAAAAGTCACACACCGGCCAAGCGCTCGCCGAGATCCTTGCCAAAATGAAGACGAAGACGAGCGCGACCGAGAAGCCGGCGCCGAAGAAAGAACTGCTCCCTGCC
>JALYLW010000137.1 GCA_030774055.1 Acidobacteriota bacterium | reverse complement strand
GGGTGCTGCGCGCTTATTTGCTGCCGAAGCGGAACACGACGCCGGTCGAGAGCGCGAAGTGGTGTTGCCAGTCGTCGCCGGTGCCGAAGTCGAAGTGGGTGGGCAGGTAATCGAACTGCACCACGCGCCACGCCAGCTTGTCGTTGATGTTGTAATCGCCGCCACCGCCGATGCGCATCGCGAAAGCGTTATCCGATACGCCCCCACCACTGAGGTGCGCGCCACCGAACAGGGCATGCGCAAACAACCTGCCTTTCGCCATGCGATGACTCAACTCGGGACCGAAAGTGTAGGTATGCATGCTGCCGCTGACGCCCGAGCCCAGCAGGTCGCCTTGGTACGCGCCGCTGAAATCGGCCTTCAGCCCGAACCAGCGGTTGACGTTGCCGCTGAGCGCGGCTTCCCAACCGTTGGCGTTGATGCCGTCGATGCCGCCGCCTGGGTTGAAGCGCAGGTACTGGTATCCGCCGAAGACCTCGAACTTGGGTGTGTCTTGTGCCATCGCAAGGAATGAAAGTGCGAAGACGGCAATGATAGCGAGAAGAGCCTTACGCATTTATTAGTCTCCAATGAAATATGTATGAATGTTGGTTTGGAAATATGAATGCTGGTTGTGCCGGACACCGCGGACTATCTTCGTTCCGCGTATGCCAGCGGTAGTACGTCCTACAATCCAATATGAATGAGTGTTCAACAGGATTAGACGCACGAGCAGATGCTTCGTTGCGTCTTTGTGCGGCGCCGGAGTCTAATCGCCGGCCAGCCGGCGGGGACCGCTGCCGACCGTCTCTTCTTCCCGGATCAATCCTTCTTCTTCCGGTTTACGACGCGACCTGCGCAGCCATTGCTGGAACGATTCCATGTAGGTGTAGACCACCGGCGTCATGTAGAGCGTGAGCACCTGGGAGACGACCAGGCCGCCCACGACGGCCAGGCCCAGCGGGCGCCGCGACTCCGCGCCCGCGCCCCAGCCCAAGGCGATGGGCAATGTTCCCATCAACGCCGCCATGGTGGTCATCATGATGGGCCGGAAGCGCACCAGCGAGCCATCGTAGATCGCCGTGGCCGCGTCCTTCCCTTCCGTGCGCTGCTGTTCGAGCGCGAAGTCGATCATCATGATCGCGTTCTTCTTCACGATGCCAACGAGCATGATGATGCCGACGAAGGCATAGAGGTTCAATTCGCTGTGGAAGATCAGCAGCGTGAGCAGCGCACCAAAGCCCGCGGAAGGCAGTCCGGAAAGGATGGTGATGGGATGGATGAAGCTCTCATAAAGGATGCCGAGCACGATGTAGATGACCAGCACAGCCATCACCAGCAGCAGGCCCAGTCCCTTCAATGACGATTCGAACGCCTGGGCCGTTCCCTGGAAACTGGTGCTGATGGTCGAAGGCAGCGCCTGGCCTGCCTCCTTATAGACAGCTGCGACCGCGTCGCCGAGCGACACACCTTCCTTCACGTTGAACGAGATGGTGACCGCGGGCAACTGGCCAAGGTGATTCACGGAGAGCGGGCCGAGCGTGCGCGTCACGGTGACGAGCGAGTCGAGCGGCACCAACTGTCCGCTGCCCGAGCGCACATACAGCATCGACAACGACTTGGGATCCCCGTAGAACTCCGGCTCCAGCTCCACGATCACGCGATACTGGTTGTTGGGCGCGTAGATGGTGGAGACCTGCTGCGAGGCATAGCTCATCTGCAGGGCCGTCTCGATCTGGTCTGCTGTCACTCCCAACGTCGACGCGCGATCGCGATTGATGGTGATGTTGAGCTGCGGGCTCTTCATTTGCAGGTCGCTGTTCACGTCGGTGAGCATGCCCAGCTTGCGCATCTTCGCTTCCAGCTTGGGCGCGTACTCGTAGAGTTCCTGGGTGTCGGAATCCTGGAGCGTGAACTGATACGGGCTCTTGGTCAGCGTCCCGCCGATACGGATGGGTGGCAGCATCTGCGGATACGCCAGCACGCCGGGCACCGCGGCCAGCTTCGGCCGCAGCTCCGCGATCACCTCTTCCGCCGACGGACGCTGGCCGCGCGGCTTCATGCGGGCGAAGAAACGGCCCACGTTCGTCGCTCCGCCAAAGCGATTGTCCACGCTCGACATGAACGAGTCGATGTATGGGTCTGCCAGCATGACCTTCGCCAATTCCCGCTGGTGCTTGACCATGCTCTGGAACGACGTCCCTTGCGCGGACTCGGTGAAGATCAGGATCTGGCCGATGTCTTCGTTCGGCAAAAAGCCCTTGGGGATATACCAGAACAATCCCACCGTCGCCAGGGCCAACACGCCAGAGACGACCATGGTGGCCAACCGATGCCGCATCACGAAGCCGAGCGAGTGCGCGTAGTAACCCAACCCGGTCTCGAATACCTGCTCCGAACGCAGATAGAACTTGCCATGGTGCTGCTCCGCGTGAGGACGCAGGAAGCGCGAGCACAACATCGGCGTAAGCGTTAGGGACACCAGACCCGACACCAGGATGGCCGCGCTGATGGTCACCGCGAACTCGTGCAGCAGCCGCCCAAGGATGCCGCCCATGAACAGCACGGGGATGAACACGGCTGCCAAGGAAAGCGTCATCGAGATGATGGTGAACCCGATCTCGCGTGCGCCGCGCAGCGTAGCCTGGAACGGCTTCTCGCCCGCTTCCATGTGGCGCACGATGTTCTCGAGCATCACGATGGCGTCATCGACCACGAAGCCCACCGAAAGCGTGAGCGCCATGAGCGAGAGATTATCGATGGTGTAGCCGAGCAGGTACATCACCGCGAACGTTCCGATGATCGACATGGGCAGCGCCATGCTGGGGATGATGGTCGCCGACACGTTCCGCAGGAACAGGAAGATCACCAGGATGACCAGGAAGATGGTGAGCAGCAGCGTGAACTTCACGTCGTTCACCGACTCGCGGATGGACTGCGAGCGGTCGTAGACGATGCCCAGCGAGACCGACGCGGGAATCTGTTTCCGGATCGTCGGCAACAACTGCATGATCGAATCGACCACCGCGATGGTGTTCGTGCCTGGTTGTTTCTGGATGGCCAGCGTGATGGCGCGATCGGCGTTGAACCAACTCGCGATCTTGTCGTTCTCCACGCTGTCGATCACATGTCCTAATTCTTCCAGGCGCACCGGCGAACCGTTGCGGTAGGCGACGATCAAGGGGCGATAGGCGGCAGCATTGGTCAACTGGCCGGTCGCCTGCACCGTCACCGCTTCCTGCTTACCGTAGATGGTGCCGGTAGGCAGGTTGACGTTACCGGTTTGGATGGCGCTCACCACTTCGTTCACGCCCAGACCGCGCACCGCCAACTGGCGCGGATCGAGCTGCGCGCGCACCGCGTACTTCTGCGCGCCGAACACCTGCACCTGCGCCACGCCCGAGACCATCGAGATGCGCTGCGCCAGCAGGGTCTCCGCGTATTCATCCACCTGCGAGAGCGGGAGCACGGGGGAGGAGAGCGCCATGTAGAGCACGGGCTGGTCGGCCGGATTGACCTTCTGATAAGAAGGTGGCGCCGGCATATCCTGCGGCAGATCGCGCTGTGCTTTGGCGATCATCGCTTGCACGTCTTGCGCGGCCGCGTCGATGTTGCGGTCGAGCGCGAACTGCAGCGTGATCGAGCTGGAACCCAGCGAATTCGCCGAGGTCATCGAATCGAGGCCGGCGATGGTCGAGAACTGTTTCTCCAGCGGCGTGGCGACTGCGGACGCCATGGTCTCCGGGCTGGCGCCCGGCAGGTTCGCCGAGACCTGGATGGTCGGGAAGTCCACGTTCGGCAAGTCGCTCACCGGCAGCGCCCGGTAGGCCACGAGTCCGAAAATCAGGATCGCCGCCATCACCAGCGTAGTCATGACCGGACGGCGAACGAATAGTTCGGCTACGTTCATTGCCCGCTCCCGGTCGTACCGACTGCCGCCTTGATCTCTACGCGCGAGCCCGGCAGCAGTCGCAATTGTCCGTCTGTGACCACGCGCTCACCCGGCTGCACGCCCTGCTCGATGATGGTGTTGTCTTCCACCACGCCCCCGATCTTCACCGTCCGCGTCTCCGCCGTCATGTCGCTCTTGATCACATAAACGAATTGCCCCTGCTGTCCGGTTTGGATCGCCGGAGTCGGCACCAGGATCGCGTTCGGCTTTTCCGCCAACGTCATGATCACGTCCACGAACTGCCCAGGCCAGAGCCTGCGGTCTTCGTTCACGAACTCGCCCTTCAGTGCGATCGCTCCGGTCTCGCGATTGATGGCATTGTCCACAAAACTCACATAGCCGACAGAGAGTGGCGTGCTCGTCTTCGGGACCGTCGCCTCCACCTTGAGCTTGCCCTTCGCCATCGCCGCTTTCACCTGCGGCAGGAATGCCTCCGGCAAGGTGAAGCGCGCATAGATGGGGCGCACCTGGTTGATCACGATCAGGGACGCTTCGTCTGCCTTCACCATGTTGCCAGCGTGCACCTGCAGGCCGCCGGTGCGGCCATCGATGGGTGAGTAGATGGTGGCGTAGCTCAGCTGCACTTTGGCAGTCTCAACCGCCGCGCGGCTGGCCTGGACCGTGGCGCGGAGCGACTCCATGCTGGATTGCTCCTGCTCGTAACGCTCACGCGCCACCACGCCCTCCTGCATGAGCTTGGCGTAGCGCGCCGTGTTGGTCTGCGCCTGCGCTAGTTCGGCTTGAGCCTTGGCCAGGTTCCCCTGCGCTTGCGCCACCATCGCTTCGGTGGGGCGGCGGTCGAAGGTGAACAAGAGTTGCCCTTTGTGGACGTCTTGCCCTTCGCCGAAGTGGACACTCACCAGTTGGCCGGCCAGATGCGATTTAACCTCGACCGTGGAATACGCTTGCACCTCGCCGATAGCTCGTACGGTGAGCGGCACAGTCTTCTGTTCGACCGTCGCGACCGTCACCGGCACCGCGGCCGGCGCCGCGCTCTGTGCTTTTTCGGTGGAGCAGCCCGCCAGGCCGGCGAGGGCCAGGCCGAGCAGGAACGATGCAGGCGTTAGTGCGCGTAAACGAGCCAAGTTATCTCTTTCTCCCATCTCTCCCATTGCTATCCTTGCCACCGTTCTTAGACGTATACCCGTCGTTATTCGTTTTGGGCGGGACCAACACACCACGCAGCCAGATATCGGCGAGCTCCGCGCTGACCGTCTCCGGCTCGAAATCCTGGTACATCCCGCCGCCGAAGATCTCCTGCACCAGGTTGTGGTAGAAGATCATCCCCATGAAACCGCGCGCCGCCAGCAAGGGGTCAACCCGACGGAATGCTCCCTCGTCGATTCGGCGCTCGATATGCCGCGCGAGTATCCGGTAATACGAGGCCACATAGGTCTTGAAGAAGCGGCGTGCCAGCCGGTGATTTTCCAGGCCGCTGAACAGGAGCAGTCTGGTTCGATCCTTGTCTTCCCGATTCCGTCGCAGAATGTCTTCCGCGATCACGCGGAAGATCTCGTAGTCCGAAGCTTGCAAGTCGAGCGTGGCTTCGAGGCTCTGCAGCCGGCGCGCCCGCGTGCAGCGGTCTTCGATCACCGCCCAGTACAGGCCGTCCTTCGAAGGGAAATGGCGAAACAGGATGGCTTCGTTCACGCGCGCGCGGTCCGCGATCTCGCGCGTCGTGGTTCCCTGGAAGCCCTTGCGGGCGAAGAGAGCGGATGCGACGTCGATGATCTGCTGCTTGCGATCCTGGGCGGCAACGCGCATGTAAGTGGGTACTTACTATGATAACGGTCGTAACACCTCTGTCAAGACTCTCTCTCTGTTAAAAGAGTGTTACTGCCGGTACCAAGACAGTTCCGCTTACTTCGCCGCCACGATGATCTGCCGCAGCACGAACGGCAGGATGCCGCCGTGCTTATAGATATCGACTTCGACCGGGGTGTCGATGCGTACGCGCACCGGAACGTCTTGCGTGGTGCCGTCGTCGCGATGCACGACCAACGTTGCCAGCGCGCGCGGCTTGAGCTCGTCCACGCCAGTGACGTCGAAGGTCTCGTTCCCCTTCAGCCCGAGTGAGTGGGCGCTTGCCCCGTGCTCGAACTGCAGCGGCAGCACGCCCATGCCCACCAGGTTCGAGCGATGGATGCGCTCAAAGCTAGCCGCGATCACCGCCTTCACACCCAGCAGCGCCGTGCCCTTCGCCGCCCAGTCGCGTGAGCTTCCCATGCCATAGTCGTGTCCGGCAAGGATGACGAGCGGGATGTGCGCGCCCTGGTACTTCATCGCGGCGTCGTAGATGCTCATCTTCTCGCCGCTGGGATAGTGGATGGTGATGCCGCCTTCCGTGCCCGGCAACATCAGGTTTTTGATGCGGACGTTGGCAAACGTCCCGCGCACCATCACCTTGTCGTTTCCCCGTCGCGAACCGTAGCTGTTGAACTCCTCGATCGGCACACCGCGATCCTGCAGGTAGAGGCCCGCCGGCGAGGTCGGCTTGATCGAGCCTGCGGGCGAGATGTGGTCAGTGGTCACCGAGTCACCAAAGATGGCCAGCGGGCGCGCGCCCTTGATCGGACGCACCTCATGCGGCGTCATCCCGAACTTCTCGAAGTAGGGCGGATCCTGGATGTAGGTCGAATCGTGGTTCCACTTGTAGGTCTCCCCCGCCATAGTCTCCACCTTCTGCCACAGGTCGCTCACGCTATCGAGACTCGCATACATGGTGCGATAGGTGTCGGCATCGCGCGCGCTGCCCATCAGGGCCTCGATCTCCTCGGGCGTGGGCCAGATATCCTTCAGGAAAACGTCTTCGCCGTTCTTGCCTTGCCCGAGCGGCTCTCTCGTCAGGTCGATGTTCACGCACCCGGCGAGCGCAAAGGCCACCACCAGTGGCGGCGACATCAGGAAGTTCGCCTTCACCGCCTGATGCACACGCGCTTCGAAATTCCGGTTGCCGCTCAGCACGCTGGCCGCGATCACATCATTCTTCGCGATCATGTTTTCCAGCACCGGATCGAGCGGCCCGGAGTTCCCGATGCACGTGGTGCAGCCGTACCCGACGAGGCGGAAGCCGAGTTCGTTGAGATAACGGTCGAGCCCGGTCTTGCGGTAGTACTCCGTCACCACGCGCGAACCGGGAGCAAGCGACGCCTTCACCGTCTGCTTGATCTTCAACCCGCGCTCCACCGCCTTTTTCGCCAGCAGCCCGGCGGCCAGCATCACGCTCGGGTTCGACGTGTTGGTGCACGAGGTGATGGCCGCGATCACGACCTCGCCATGCCCGATCTCAACGCGCTGCTTGGGGAATTCCTCGGGCAGCATTTCCGGCGAGTGCACGGTGTCGGGCGTGGGACGGTTGTTCATCATCTCTTCTTCGGTCGCGACCGCCGTGTTGCGGATGCTCACCAACCCGGAGCCGTGCGGCAGCGTATCCGGCGCCTGCTCGCCGCCGCCCGCCACCGGACGCTGGGGATAGCGGACGCCGATCTCGGTGAAGAAACGCCGCGAGGCCTCCTGCGGCTCCTTGCCGTAGCCGTTCTCCTTCAACGGTGCTTGCAGCAGGTGCGCCCAGTTCTCTTTCAGCGCGTCGATCGTGATGCGGTCCTGCGGCCGTTTGGGGCCGGCCACGCTCGACTGCACCGTAGCCAGATCGAGGTCGAGGACCTTCGAGTAGTCGATCTGACCCTGGGTCGGCATGCCGAACAATCCTTGCGCCTGGTAGTAGGCGCGGACGAGCTCGCAATGCTCCGCACTGCGTCCCGTGAACTTGTAATAGGTGATGGTCTGCTCGTCGACCGGGAAGAAGCCCATGGTCGCGCCATACTCCGGGGCCATGTTCGCGATGGCCGCGCGATCGGTCACCGCCAATGACGCCGCGCCCTCGCCAAAATACTCCACGAATTTCCCCACGACTTTCTCTTTGCGCAGCAGCTCGGTCAGCGTCAATACAACGTCCGTCGCCGTGGTGCCCGGCTTCAGTTTGCCGGTAAGGTTCACGCCCACGACGTCGGGCGTGAGGAAGTGCAACGGCAACCCGAGCATCGCCGCCTCCGCCTCGATGCCACCCACGCCCCACGCGACCACGCCCATCGCATTGATCATCGTGGTGTGGGAGTCAGTGCCCACCAGGGTGTCCGGGTAGCAGACGCCGTCCTTCTCGATGACGCCCTTCGCCAGGTACTCCATGTTGACCTGATGGCAGATACCCACGCCCGGTGGCACGACCTTGAACGTCTTGAACGCCTGCATGCCCCATTTCAGGAATTCGTAGCGCGAGTTGTTGCGCCGGAATTCCATCTCCATGTTGAGGCGCAGCGCGTCTTGTACGTTGGCGTAGTCCACCTGGATGGAGTGGTCGACCACCAGGTCCACCGGCACCAGCGGCTCGATGATGCCCGGATCCTTGTCCATGCGGACAGCGGCCGCGCGCATGGCTGCCAGGTCCACCAGCAGCGGCACGCCGGTAAAATCCTGCAACAGCACGCGCGCCACGGTGAACGGGATCTCTTCGGTGCGCTCCTCGACCGGCTTCCAGTTCGCCAGCGCCTTCACGTCCTTCTCGTGGACGCTCTTCTCATCACAATTCCGCAGCACCGACTCCAACACGATGCGAAGACTTACCGGCAGCCGGGAAACCTTGCCTACGCCGGCCTTCTCCAGGTGCGGCAGTGAGTAGTACTTCGCCTTCTTGCCCTTGCCAGCTTCGAATTCCTTGAGCGAATCGAAACGTGAGTGCATCGCGAGCGTCTCCCGGGGCCGCGCTGCGCACGGCCAGAATCCTGAAGCAGCGTGAAACCTAACAATCTACACCGAGAAACAATCGGAAGCGAGTGGCAGGAACCGCTAGCCGGTGGGGGCATTCGGCATTCCATCGACGCGCAACAGCTCGCAGACCTCGTCGTCGCTCGTTTGCCCAAACTCTTTGTACCACTCGCCTACCGCCACGAATCGAGCCGGCGTCACCGCGCACACGACTTCGTCGACCTCGCCCCGCAGTTCGTCACATGCCGCTTGCGCCGCCACCGGCACGGCCACGACGATCTTCCCTGCCTTGCGCGCGCGCAGGGCCGCGGCCGCCGCACGCATCGTAGAGCCCGTCGCCAGGCCATCGTCGATCAGGATGACGGTCTTCCCCGCGACGTCGAGTGGCGGCCGGTCGCCGCGGTAGAGGCGCTCGCGGCGCTCCAACTCCGCCTGCTCCTGTCGTGTGACCGCATCGATGGTCTCGGTGGAGATCGCCAAGGCGTTGACCACATCGCGATTCAACACACGTACTCCACCCGAGGCCAACGCGCCCATCGCCAGCTCTTCCTGCCCCGGCACGCCGAGCTTCCGCACTACAAACACGTCGAGCGGCACCTGCAATACAGCGGCCACCTCATGCCCCACCGGCACTCCGCCTCGCGGCAGGGCCAGCACCAGATCGGCGTGCCCGCGAAAACGCTCGAGATGGCGAGCCAGGACGCGCCCGGCGTCGCTACGGTCGTTGAACAACGCGCCGAACAACATGCCTGTATTCTGCTCCCCCGGCAAGGTTGCGGAAAACTGGTGTCGGAAGTCGGCGTCATTTTCTATATTGTGAGTCCGCGCGAGCGAGCGCCGCGTCCAATAGTGCGCGCCGTCCACGGGCGGAGATTAACCAGTACGGGAGGCAGAGCAAGATGAGCGACCACTACCATGATCCAGCTGATTTGCGGCTCCTGAAAGAGATGGGCAAGCTTGCGCCCACCGAGTTCAATGCGTGGCTGAACCTCGACAAGATAGTCGGACGCGAGGATGGGGCCATCCCGCGGAAGTATCGCGAGCTGATCGCGCTGGCAGTTGCCTGCACCACGCAGTGTCCGTACTGCATCGAGGTGCACACCAAGGCGGCGAAGAGCGCGGGGGCGAGCCGCGAGGAGATCGTGGAGAGCGCCTTGCTCGCAGCCGCATTGCGCGCCGGCGGCGCCGCGACCCATGGCGCGATGGCGCTGAAGTTCTACGACAAGTAGGAGAAGTAACCCACCGGCGCGGGCGGAAATGGCATCTGAGCGGTGGCCTGGAGACATCTCGGGCTGCCGGGCCTGCGCCGTCTGGACTTCCCTACCCCCGCCCCTTGGTAAGCGTCCGTGAAGACGGTAGGATGGCTCTGCCACCGTCCGTCAAGACAGCGGCCGCCGGCCGGAGGAAATTCGGATGTCGAAGATCAATGGGGATAAAGCAAGGCAGAACCTGAAAGACAGGAAGGCGGCGAATCGCCGCGTCCGTGACCGGCGGATGCGAGACGCTGCACCGGCCAAGGCCACTGCTGCGCCGCGCAAGGCGTAAGCTCGCTCTTTGCTCTTCCTTTCGTCCAAGATCGCGCCAGCGCTGAGCGTTGTCAGCGGTCTGATTCAGCGGTCCTTAATAAGGATAGGAAAGCGGACAAAGCTGAAGGTTCCGGCGGAATCGTCTACCGTGGTCACCTGGCAGGTGTAGTAGCCCGCCGGCAGTTTCTCGAGCGGCACATCCATCTGGAACAGGGCGGCGCGGCGATCGGGATTTGTCTGCTGCACTTCCACCAACGGCGTCTCGAAAGCCTTCACGTCGTTGCGCAGGAACGCCACGCTGCTCAGCACCCGTACGGCATTCTTCGGCTGCTTGGCTTTGGCTTTATCCGTGCCCGCACCGGCAGCCGGGACGGGCTGCTGCGGGTCGTTCCTCTGGGGATCGGCCTTCTGCGGATCGTAGACCTCGTAATAAAGATACATATGCTGGCCGGAACCGAAGACATGCGTGATGTTGGGCACGATCTCGCTGCCGTCGCGGACTAACGGGCTCTCCCGATTCGCCTTCCCCATGGGCGCGAGCTGGTTGCTGATCACCACCGCGCTCATCTTTATCCCCCCTCCGGACTTCCCGGCGGACTTGCTCGGCGACTTGCGCAGGTCGGGGACGGCAAAGGTGGCTTCGAAGCTGCCGACCTTCCCCGTCTCGTTCTCGCGCACCACGAACTTCACCACGTAGTTACCGGGAGCGAGAATGAACCCGGTGTTGTACTGCACATTCTTGCGCGCCAGGTTACGGCTGGCGTCCACGGCGAGCTTCACCGTCTCGCGCACGTTCCCCACCGGGAACTTGGAGGCCGCGTCGCGGACCTGCCCCATCACGTCGAGCGTCGCCTTTTCCTGCGCGCTGGACGCGACGAAAGGGATCTCCGAGCCGGGCACGACCACCGACACGGGAACGAAGAAGCGGTTGTCGTCGAGCCGGAAGTACGCGGCGGCCACGTAGATCGAGATGTCGGTCGCCGGCATCTCGGCATCCAGCTCCGATTGCAACTGGTCCTCACGTTGCGTGCGGTTCGCGTGCGCGAAGTCAGTGGGCGCGTAGTAGCCGCGACGGAAGTCGAGTCGCACGCCCTTGCGCGTGGTGCGCACGGTGATGCGCCGGAAGCGGCCATCCTGAGTGCGGTCCGAGCTGTGGTAGCCGAGGATGTAGTAGCTCGAAGTGTCGTCTTGCACCTTGCGGAAGACGCCGGAGAAGTCGTTGGTGTCGAGGAAGGCTTTTCCGCCCGTGTCGGTAGCGAGCGTGCTCAGCGTCTCACTGGCAGCGAAGCTTGCGTCATTCTGGCTCAACGTCGCCTGGCCCGAGTACGCACTGGTGCCGCGCAGCGACGCGGTCTGCGCCCCGCCGCCCGGAGGCATCGCCTCGAGACCGACGGCGCTCACCGAGTAGATGGCCACATTGGCGCGCACCGCAGCATTGATGCTCGCGCGCAGCGTCGTCTGGTTCTCCACGCCATTGCGCGTCACGCCGCTGGAGAAGTAGATGACCGACTTCTTCTGCGGAACGCCTGCCAGGGCATCGCACAGCGACTCGAGCGCCTGGAGTTTGCGGTCGGTATTGAAGGTATTGAAATCGCTGTCGTCGGGAGTGAATGCGTTGTTATCTCCCGGCGTGCCTTCCGTCGTACCGGTCGATCCCGCGTCGTAGCCCGCACCTGCGTTCGCGCTGTAGCGAGCAAGTGCGCGCTGCAATAATGTTTTGTCGGTGGTGAAGTCCTGGTCGACTTTCAGCGCGGTGTTGAACGATGCCACCGCGACGATGTCCTCCGGCGTCATCTGTCCGGCCACGAACTTCTGCGCCGCGCTCACCGAGCGCTCGACCTCCTCCGGCTGCATGCCGGTGAAGTCGAAGAAGATCACGACCAGGCGCTTGTTGCGCGCGTCCGCCGGCGTGATGGGAACCGGCTTCAAGCCGGACGGCACTGCGGGTGTCGCTGGCGGCGCGGATGCCACCACCGCCGCCACCGCCGAGGGCAATGCAGTAGCGACCTGGGGCGCTGCGGTCACGTCTTCCACATCGAAACTGACGAGCTTCTGTTCTTTCCCGTTCTCCAGCACGGTGAAGTCCTCCGGCTTGAGTCCCCGCACGGGATCGCCTTTGGCGTCGCGCACGCTCACGTTCACCAGCACCAGGTCGGTGTTCGAGCGGAAGGTGTAGCCGGATGCAGGGTCCGCGTGCTGGGCGGCGAAGGGCTGGGCCAGCACGGCCAGCGCCAGCCCCCATGCGCCCGCGGATAAGAAGTGGCGGCGCATCAGAAGTTGAACCTCGCCTGGAGTTGGGCCTTGCGCATGCTGCCGATGCCGATCACCTGTCCGAAGGTGGGCGAGTTCACGATGGTGTCGATGGTGGTGTCGTTGGGATGATTGAAGACGTTGTTCGCCGTGATGCGGAAGTCGAACGTCTTCCCTTCCTTCATCGCGAACGTCTTTCCCAGCGACATGTCGAAGGCGATGGTGCCTGGGCCGGTCAGCATATTGCGTGTCGAATCGCCGAATGTTCCCGGCGCCGGCACCGCGAAAGCTGCGGTGTTGAACCATTCGAGGACGGTGGGATCGTTCACGCCGAGCGGCCCGCCGAGATAGTCGGCGCGCAGCGTGCCATTGGTGCCGCGGGCGACGTCGCCGAAGTTCCCCAGGACGCGCACCGTCCACGGCAGGCCGCTGCCGACGGTTGCCCCGCCGCTGAGCGTCCAGTCACCGAGTAGCGTGGCTGCCACTCCGCCGTTCCGAAGCCACGTCTTGTCCGTCCCAAAGGGCAGCTCCCAGATGTAACTCGCGGTGAAGCGGTGGCGCTGGTCGAAGCTGGAAAGCCCCCGCTCGGCGGCGATGTCTAGCGGGTCTTGCGCCACCACCGGCGTGCCCACGCCGCCGATGGAGGAAGCGTCGTCGATGGCTTTGGAATATGTGTAGTTGAGTCCGAAGCTCACGCCGTTGCGCAGACGCCGGCGCAACCGCACCGTGCCCGCGTGCACGATCGAGTTCGCCGCCGAGGTCTCGAACAGGAACGCCTGCACGCCGGGGATCAGCAACCCCGCCGGACCGCGGTTCGGCGCCGTCAACAGATCAAGGTGCGTGCCCTTGGTGCCGGTGTAGTCCACGTCGAGCTGCAGGCCGCCCGGCAGCTCGCGCTGCACGTTCGCATTCCATATCTGCACGTAGCCAAGACGATAGTTCTTGTCCACGGCGTAATTGTTGGTGACGGTGGCGGTGGGCGGCGGAAATCCGTCGGTTAGCGTGAGCGACCCGGGCGTGGGCGCGATGTTCGTCTGGGTGAAGCTGAAGGGTGGCTGGAAGGCGAGCTGCTGCACCATCTGCGCGTACTGCGCGTTGTTGTACTGGACACTGTATCCGGAGCGAATGACCGTGCTCTTCCCGATCTTCCACGCCACGCCGATGCGCGGCGCGAAGTTGTTGCGGTCGGGCTCGACCAAGGTTTGCGGAAAGATGCCGGTGAAGGGGCCGGCCTGGCCGGGCTCGACCGGGGCCACAGCGGTGAAGCCGGGTGCGACGTCAAGGTTCACGATGCGACCGCTACTCTCGCTCAACGGCGAAGTGTACTCATAACGCAGTCCGAGATTCAGCGTGAGGTTCGGACGCACGCGCCAGTCGTCCTGCACGAACAGGTTGTACGAGTTGCCGGCAAACGCGTAGCTGTTCACGCTGTACTGGATCGAGGTCTGCTGCGCGTCGCCGAGCAGGAAGTCGGCCAAGTCGTAGCCCGTGCCGGGCGCGGGCGTGCCGCCGAAGGTGTTTGCGGTGGCGAGGCCGGTGAAGATGAACGCGCCGCGCGGGTTGGTGTTCGCACGCAGCTCGGTGAGGATGCGCGAATAACCGCCGCCCCAGCGCAGGTTGTGCTTGCCGCGCAGGTAGCTGAAACTCGCGCTGCCGGTGTAGGTGCTGTCGTCGCGCTGGCTCGGAACCACGTCGCTCAGCGACGAATAATTTGTCAGCGCGAGCGTGGGTGCTCCCCAATCGAAGGGATCGGTGGAAACGCCGGCCATCCCCAGCTCACCCTCCACGTCCCGCGTGCCCTGATAAAGATTGTGCCTGTTGATGTGGCTGCGATTCAGGTTGAAGTTGAAGCGCGAGATCAGCTTGCCGAAGGAGCGCGAATATCCAGCGTTGAAGTTGAGGCCGCTTGAATCGGTCGAGCCTCCGATGAAAGGCGAGAAGTTGGCGCTATCGCTGGTCGCCCGGCGGTAGTTTAGGCCGATGGTGAGCATGTTCCCGCCGCCGCGGCCGAACATCCCCGGCCCGCGCGTCTGCGCCCCGCCCGCACCGAAGTTATGGATGAGGCGGAAGTTCACATTGTTCGCGATGGTATCGGTGGAGGTCACCTGGTGATAGTTGGGGAAGAAACCGTCGGGCAGATTGGGCTGAGGAATAAACGCCAGCAATCCGGCCGCGATGGGATCGATCGCCGGCAGCGTGTTGTTGGTGAACTGCATATGGGTGACGGGATCGAAGATCTGCACGTTCTGCCCGGCAAAGGGGCCGCTGCGGAAGACGGTTGCGGAGAAATCTCCATTGCGTTCCGCCAGTGTGGGCACGTTGGCGAAGACGTCGAACGGATTGGACGCATTCTGCCCCGCGTAGTTCAGGAAGAACATCGTCTTGGTGCCGCCGTCATAAAGCTTGGGGATCTTCAGCGGACCACCGAGAGAGAACCCGAAGCGCGACTGCGCGTAGTCGGGCTTATCTCTTGCAGCTCCGAGCAGCGCGTAGGGAGCGGCGTCCAGGCCGGAGCTGCCGTAGTTGTAGAAGAGTTGGCCGTGGATCTTATTGATGTCGAAGCGGCCGCGCCGTCTTCCACCTCCGCCACCACCGCCCATGATCATGATGGGACCGCCGCCGCCGAAGCCACCCGCGCCACCAAAGCCGCCGCCTCCGCCAGGGCCTCCACCCAGCTGTCCGCTCGCGCGCGCTTCCGCGATACGCGATTCCAACTCGTCGGGATTGAAGCTGAAACCTTCGGTGCGGCCGGCTGCACCGCTGATGGAGTAGCTTTCCGTGGCCGCCGATCCGGCTTGTGTTCCGAGCGGCATCGCGCCGGCTGCAGCATCGCCCTGGCCGCTGTCGGAGAGGGTCGCGCGGGCTTCGTTCGCCGCCAAGTCAAGGCTCTGGAACCCACCGGAAGCGATCGCGCTGGCCACGCTGTCGGCTGTATCCTGCTTGCGCGAGGCGAGCACGAGCTCGAAATCCGCGCGCTGCGTGCTGCCAAGCGTCTCGGGAGTGAAGACAAATTCCTTCGTCTCGGCGGCAAAAGCGGGGAGTTCGGCGCGCACGACCCAGCGGCCGCGTGCCGGGATCAGGATGCGAAAAGAGCCGTCGCTGCGCGTGGTGGTAAAGACCTTCTTGCCGGTCAGTGTGTTGGCGGCTACCAGCGCAACGCCGGGCAACGGCGTGCCGCCGGACTTCACGCTGCCGACAATGGTGGCAACCGGCGTTGCCGCCGGCGGAGGCGTGGTCGCGGACGGCATCTTCGTCACCGGCGCGGTAGTCACGGGCGCCGCGGTTGCGGGATCCTGGCCGGCAGCCAGCTGGCATGCAAACAGCTGGCCCGCGAGAAAGAAGATAGTGAGCCAGCGCGTCACTTATTTAGGCGGCGGCGGCGTAGTCGGCCGTTCGCTCGTGCCCTGCTGGTCCCGTGGCCGCCGCATTCCCATTTGACCCATCACGCGCAGCTCCTTGGGGATGAAGACGCCATTCTTCACCTCGCCCTGACCGTAGACGCGGTCGCCGGGCTTTACGTCGGCGAGGGTGATGCTCTCATCCCGCCCGCGCCGCAGCGACGTTCCCTCATCCAACTCGATCACCTGGGTCTGCCCGTCGGTACGTGCGATGGTGAGCTTGGTGTCGTCGATCGCCTTTACCTCGCCGGCGATGACCGTCTTGCCGAGATTCGCCTGGAAGTCCTGGATGCGCTTCACTCCGGCTTCATCCATCTGGGCGACGAAGCGTGGCAGCAAGACGCCATCGGACGGCCGCCCACCGCCTGCCATCACGTAGTCGCCGACCTTCAGGTCCTTGAGCGCGATCATGCTGCGGTCTCTGCCGACGAAGCGCGTCTCCGCCGACGTCCTGAGTGTGAGCTCGGAGCCGGAGAGCGTCTTGACGGTGATGGTGTCGCCGTTGACGCGCGTGATCTGACCGGCGTTGCTGCCGCCGCCCATCATCATCATGCCGCCGCCACCGCCGCCGCGCTCACCACGCGGACCACCGCGCTCTCCCCGCGGCCCAGCTTGCGTGCCGGGACCCTGCGGGCCGGGATCTTGCGCATACGAAATGGTTGAAAACGAAAGCAGACAGGCTGCCATCGCGAACAATGACAGAGTGGGGCGGAGACACAACGGCTGTTTGGATCGCATAGCTCATTAGACCGCAGAAACGCGGGAATGTTGCGTGCTTCCCATCGATTTCGGCCGCAAGACGCCCCTCAACCCTGCTTCGGCGCCACACTTTCCTGCTCGCGAAATGACACCAGCGCGTGCAGATCTACCACAACGCCGAGAAACAACAGCCCGCCGCCGAGCACCACGAAGAGGAAGAACGAGAGTGGATGCCGCCAGAACAGGATCGCCAGCTTCAACGCGGTGTAAACGCGCCCGAACTCACAAACGACGCCAAGGTGGGCGCAACGTCACTTCAAGCTAAGCATGTAGGCAGTGAGTTTTTGCAACTCATCTTCCTTCACTTCGACCTTGGTCATGCCGCCGCTCTCCATAGCAGGGGTGGGATGCTTCAGCAGTGCTGATAGCCGCTGCGCATCATACTTGGCGCCGATTCCCACGAGTTTAGGTCCCACGGTGGTCCCGGTCCCGTTGTCACCATGGCAGGAGTTGCAGGCTTGCTGCTCGAATATCGCCTTTCCCGCCGCCGCCTCGGGATTCACCAGCGCCACGTTTGTGGCCGCGAGAGTCGCGCCCGCGGTCTCGGGCTCAAAAGGCGTGCGCATGAATTGCTCCACCTCCTGATGTTGCCGGCGTATCTGAGCCGCGATTCCCGGGTCGCGGAGGTCTTGGTGACTCGACATATAACCCAGCACCCCGAGCGCCAGAAATACAGCGCTGAACATGCCGATGCTGACCGGCCGCTTCCACGGTCGGCGCTCCAGATCGCGATCGAAGAATGGCAAGCCGACCAGGAGCACCGCTAGCAGCGCAGGAACGACCAGGATCCCGACCACAGCGCTGGAGCCGTGCCAGTACTTCAGGTACTGGAACACCGGAAGGTAATACCATTCTGGTCGCGGCACATACTGGGTATCAGAGGCGTCCGCCTTCGGCCCGAGTTCGACCGGCACATAATGCGCAAGCAATCCCATCACAACCAGGATGAGCAAGGCGAATCCCATATCCATGATCAGTTGCTTGGGGTAGAACGACTCGGTCGGCTGCTTCGGAGAGATTGGGTCCTCGTCAACGGGGCCGGCAGCTCCCGCCTTGCGGAACAGGTAGATGTGCAAAGCAAGAAAAGCGAAGATCGCCGCGGGCACCAGAAAAACATGAAGGACGAAAAAACGCGACAACGTCAGAGTACCCATCTCCGTGCCGCCGCGCAGCAGGCGCTTGATCGCATTTCCAATGAGCGGCACTTCGCTCAGGATGTTGGTCCCCACCGTGGTGGCAAAATAGGCCTTCTGATCCCACGGCAACAGATAACCCGTGAAGGCCATTCCCACCATCAGTGCTAGCAGCACGCATCCGGCCACCCACAACAGCTCGCGCCGTCCTTTATACGAACCAAAGAAGAAGGTTTGAATGAGGTGCAACATCAAGACAACAATGATGGCACTTGAGCCGTAGGCGTGGACGCTGCGCAAGAATGCGCCGGCGTTCACTTCCTTGACCATGTACGCAACTGTGGTATGCGCATGGTCGGCTGAGGGCACGTAGTACATCGCGAGGAACACGCCGGTGACGATCTGCGAAATGAACAGGAATATCAGGCCGGAGCCGAATACATAGGCCAGCTTTGCGCCGCCGGGGATCGGTTCGTCCAGCGCATGGTGCAGCAGGTCGTGTAATCCCGTGCGCGCGTTGATCCAGCGGATCAAGCCGCTCGCTTTGCCCGCTGCGGCGTGGTTTTCCTGATGGTCTGCCAATCTACCCCCCCTCGCTTCTAGGCCATGACCTCTTTATTCGGAGTCAACTGCCGGAAGAACTGGTACTTGACCTTCAGCCTTCCGTCTTCAACTTTGCTCTCCAGTAGATCCATGTTGCGCGGTGGCGGGCCGGCGAGCAGCTTCCCGCTGGGCGCAAACACTCCGACGTGGCACGGACATATGAACTTGTTCTCCTTCTCGATCCATGGAACGCTGCAGCCGAGGTGGGTACACACGGCGGAAAGCACGATGAGGTTGCCGCCTTCACCTTTGCTGATGTACACAGGTTTTTCTGTCATCGTCCGCCGCCAGCCGTCACGCTGCTCGATGGCGACGAGCTTCTTTACCGGCGCCGCGATGTTCTGGAGGTCATCGACGGTCCCGAGATCCGACCACGATTTATCCGTCGTGCGGGCCAGCAGCGGGTGAAGCGCGAAGCGAACCAGGGGGACCGATAGCACCGCGCCGACCAGCGCGGCCCCTGCCGCCAACAGGCCGCCAAGAAACGACCGCCGTGTTGACGCTCGGCCGACTCCGCTCTTCGGTCCAGTGTCGCGAGCCTGTGTTCCGTCCATCAGGACTCCTCGTATTTCGCTCTCGCCGCGCTGAATAGGAGCAGGAGGGCGGTAGGCGTAGGCATCGCGGTTCTACTAGTGCTTACACAACTCGCGAACGTAAGCGATCAAGCCCTTGATCTGCTCCGGCGTTAGCTTCCCCGCATAAGCTGGCATCTTGTTCTTTCCCTTGTTGATGATGCCGGTCAATTCGGCGTCGGTCAGCTTCATGATCTCCGGCGCATGGAAGTCACGGGCGCCAAGCTTTTTGCCTGCCGCAGTGTCGCCCTTGCCGTTCGGCCCGTGGCACATCTGGCACTTGGACTTGTACAGGTCGGCGGTAGCGTCGGTCGCCTGCGCCGCAGGCACTGAGACGAAGAGCAGAAACCCGACCCCGACCGCGATCGAAACGAGACGTCTCATAACATCCTCCTCAGAAGGCGTATCTCAAACCAGTAGTGATCACATTGCCGTGGAAATTGCGCGGCAGCGTGGGCCCCGCGGCGCTGTCTTCGCCGTAGCCGTAGTAGTTCCAGCCTCCGCTCACACTCCAGCGCGGCGCCAACTCCACGCGCACACCCGCTGTGGGCATGTGGTAGGTATAGGTCAATGGTCCCAACGGGGCGTTGGGATTCAGGATGAGCGTGCTGCCATCCGCAAAGTCACCAGCGTAGCCGAGCGTGGCAGTGACCCGCTTGACCGGTCTCCACATCACATTCGCGGAAAAGAAGTGGGTGGTCTGCTGGTACAGGGACAGGCCTTCCAGGAACGGCGTACCGCAGGTCACGCTCCCTGGCGGTGGCGGCGTTGCCACGAAGCAGATGTTCGTCTGCGAGAACACGTCGTTGTAGTTGTAGTTCAGATCGATGTTGAACGTTTCCCGTGGCGTGAACACGGCCGCGGCACTGTACGAGCGGTTGTGTTGCAGGTTGCCGACGTCGGGAATGTTGTTCCGGTTCTCGCGGATATTGATCGCCGCACTCAGATTCGCCCAGTCCACCGGCTTGTAGAGCAGCCGCAAGCGGTACTGCTGCAGGTTGCGCGGAGAGATGCGGGTGAACGAGTTGTCCGCCGACATCAACTCCATGTCATAGGTCGCGCGGAACTTGTCGCCCAGCCGCCACCAAAATCCGAACAGGAGCGCGTGCTCGTTGATCGGCGTGTGATCGCTGTCGGCGGTCAGTCCATCGAACGTTGGCACGATGTTCGCGGCAGTGATGCCGTTGAAAGTGAGCACGGTGCACGACCCATCCGGATTCAGCGGGATCAAAACGCTCGCGCACGCCCCGCGATGTGCGAGGGCTGCGGTGGGTCCCGGGAAGTAAGTCAGCGCGTAGGTGTCGAACTGGGCGGCATCGATGTCGCGATGCCGGAAGCGGTAGCCCAGTGTCGCGCGGAACCCGGAGGTGAACGAGTACGCCAGCTCCACCGTGTTCAATTTGGTGTTCTGCGCGAAGTAGCGGTTGAAGTTCGCCGTGGTCAGGTCCGCGCCCGAACTGGTGTTGTGCTGCGGACAGGTCGCCGCGGTGAACGGCGGCGGGCAAGTCGCCGGAGTGAACACGTTCGGATTCGAGAGTAGCGTGGCGCCGAACAGCGCCGACTGGTCTTCGTCCCAACGCGTCGGGATACGGAAGTCGTTCCAGCGGAAACTGTCCACGAAGTCCAGCTTGTCGGTAACGTGCCAGGTCAGCGTCAGGTCGGCGTTCACCGTGATGCGTCGCGCGTTCGCCGGCCCAGTGGTCAGCAGGTTCCGATTGCGCGAGCGGGTGGTGAGTCCATCGAAGGACTCCACCGAGACAGGCATGTCACTTTCCGCGCCGGTGTAGGAGAAGCGCCCGGAGATGTCGATGGGCTTCCAGTAGTTCGTCTGGAAACTGAACTGCTCCGTGGGATAAAGATTGCGCGTGGGAGCGAACCGCGAATATGCGAAGTAGCCATTGCACGCCGGGTTCGCAAATCCGGAGCCGAGGATGGGAGTGGCGCACGGCTGGCCGGCGCCGGCGGGACCACTATTGAACGGCAGGCCCAGATCCACCGGGATATTCCCCGCCAGGGCATAGGGCAGGCTGTTCAGCTGCTGGAACGTATCGCCCTTGAAGACGCTGATGAACTGGTCGTAGCTGAACACCGTCCGAGGAATCAGGCGCAGATCTACTCCCACACGGTACGTGTCCAAGCCGTTGCGCCACATCTGTGCCGTCAGTCCTTCGGTGCCCTGGTGGATGGAGCTGAACGATGGCCCTTCACTCACGTTGCGCGCGTAGCCCAGCCGCACGCGGACCGGCGATTGCGGCGCGAGCGTGAGGTTGATGTCCGTCATGCGTCGCACCACTTCGAAGCGATGGGGAGAGGTCAGCACCGGCACGTTCGGCACCGACGTGGGCGGATTCAGCGGGTTCGCCAGCAGATCGTAGCCCCAATAATTACGGTCGCGGCGGAAGCTGGCGGAGAAAGTGTAGATCCGCGCCTTGCTCACCATGAACCGCGTGACGTTGTTGGGATCGCCGCCATAGCCGAAGCTGGATTCGTGCAGCTCGTCGAAGAGCAGTCCGTTGTGGTCGATGGAGCGCATGTCGAGCGATTGATTGAGCAGCCGTGGGCCGCTTGACTGGTTCACGAAGGTATCCCACATCGAACCATTGCCGGAGAAATCGACGACGTGTCCGCCGAACTCGATGGACTGATGCACCTCGTAGCCGTCCATCACCTCACCCTTTTCGGCGTCAGGCGCCGTCGTCTGCGAGGGTGTCGGTGCCGGCGTCTGCGCGCACAGCGACGACGCGCACACGAGCAATCCCAGCAATATCACCCCAGCCAGGAGCATCCGACGATGAATGGATGGATATGAAAACATCGGTCCGCCCCTTTCTTATTTAAAGAACTTGTCGTCCATATTCGAACCGTGGATCTGTGTGTGACACATGGTGCAGGCCTGGTACTTCGCCGCTTGGTTGTGGAACGAGGGTATCGCCGGCGCCACCGAATCCACCGTGAACGTGTGGCACTCCAGGCAAAGCAGGTTGATGTTGGCGCGCTTCAGCAGACGCGGGTTCGAGGACCCATGCGGCGTGTGACACGCCACGCATCCCTCGGTCTTCACCGGGGCGTGCTCGAAGACGAACGGGCCGGCTTTCTCGGCGTGACATCCGAAGCAGACCTGGTCTTGCGCTGCCGTGGAACGGAGTTGCTTGTTGAGGAAGCCACCGTGCGGGTTGTGGCAGTCGCTGCACTTCACCAGGCCTTCGTTCACCCGATGATGGAACGGCTTGGAGAAGTCCGGCTTGGTCTCGAGGTGGCAGCTGTAGCACAGCGTGGGTTGCGACACTTTTAAGAGGGTCTGCTCCACCTTCGGTTTGTGGACGCTGTGGCAGCTCACGCAGCCCACGCCATTGCGCAGATGCTCCGAGCGGGCGAAGTTGGTGTGCTCCTCGCCCGTCTCGTGGCAGTCGAGACACTGCTGGCTCGCCGCCTCCGGGCTCATTTTCTTGAACGAGAGGATCTTGGTGACGTCGCCGCCGCCCTCCACGTGGTCTTTGCCATGTCCGTGGCAGGCCTCGCAGCCTTGCCACTGGACGCCTTGCTTGGTGTTCTTCTCCGTGCGCCAGTGCGGCCCACTGTCGTAGCTCTTGAACTCTTCTTCGTGGCAGGTCTTGCACGTCTCCGTGCCCACGTACAACGAGGCGTCGGCGTTCCGGGAGGGATGGACTTCGGTGGAAGAGGGTTTCGTCTTCGTCGCGGGCTTGTCTTTCTGCCCGGCGAAGGAGAGCGGTAAGCAAACAAAGATGAGTGCGATGAGTCCGGTTCGCAATCCTCGGAGGCCTGTCACGCGCCACCTCCCTGCCGCTCGTAGTTCTGTGCGGCCAATGGCATCAGTGTCGGATAAGAGCTACCTTGGCCGGTGTGACCGTTGTCACATGCTGTGGTACGCCCATCACTGAAGGAGCGGTGCGTCAGAAGGCGGCATCGCGCGCCATCCTACGCCTGTGGCCGTAACGCACCAAAAGTATCTTCAGCGGTGCGAGGTAGGGCTGTTTAGTATTGCTCACTCGGGCTGTCCGGGATCCAGGCGGAGCTAGACGGGTGGCGTTAACCAAGTCGCCAGTGAACCTGCTTCGCTTTCTAGGATTGCCCGCATATCGCACCTCCAAATATGTTCCAAACACCTGCCTACGTGACTCGTCGGTTAATTCACGGCCGCCTGCGGCACGTATGCACAACACGGGTCCGAGCTGAGCGGATCACCGGTGAAGGCGTACGCGCGGGCGCGCGAGCCGCCGCAGATCTCGCGGAACTCGCACACGCCGCATTTTCCCTTCAACTGGCCGGGATCGCGCAGCGCCCGGAACAACGACGACTTGCGATAGATGGCCGCCAGCGGCTCCCACAGCACATTGCCTGCGGGCAGCGGCAGGAAGCCGCTGGGGAATACCTGCCCGATGTGGCTTACGAACATGAAGCCCTTGCCATCGCCGAAGCCGCTCTGCGCTTTGGCCAGCATCTCGGGGAGCGAGCCCTCGCCCGCGGCTTCGGCTTTCTTCTGCAGCACGAAGCGCCGGTAGTGCGGCGCTTCCGTCGTCTTGATGCGGAAGGGCATGCGCTGCGCCAGCGCGTACATGCGTTCAAAGACTTCTTCGTGCTGTTCCGGCGTGAGCAGGTCGGCGGCCTGGCCGCGTCCCACCGGCACCAGGAAGAACAAACTCCACTGCACCACTCTCTCCGCCGCCAGCAGCTCGGCCATCGCTTCCAAGTCATGCACGTTCCGTCGCGAGACGGTGGTATTGATCTGCAGCGGCAGATGCGCTTCGCGCGCCCACTGCGCGCACTCGATGGTTTTGGCCCATGAGCCGGCCACGCCTCGGGTGCCGTCGTGCAGTTCCGGCGAAGAACCGTCGAGGCTCAGTGCCAGCCGTGCCAGTCCGCTCTCTTTCAGCTTGAGGACCGCTTCGCGCGTGAGCAGCGGCGTGGCGCTCGGCGTCAGGCACGGTTTCAATCCCTTGCTCACCGCGTAACGGATCTGCGCGAACAAGTCGGGACGTTTCAGCGGATCGCCGCCGGTAAGCACAAAGATGGGCACGCCCATTTCCGCCACCTGGTCGACCAGGTGGTAGCCCTCAGCCACGGAGAGCTCGAGCGCTGCGCGGCTCGGTTGCGCGTTGGCGCGGCAGTGCGCGCATTTCAGGTCACACGCCTGCGTCATCTCCCAGATCACCACCAACGGACGGTCGTTGAACTCTTGCTTCAGCTCGCGTCTCATGAACGCCTCCACCGGGCATGCCGGCTGGCATGTCAGTCTGAAGAGATCATCGCTGTATGGGATCAAGACGTCCGTGACCCGGCGTACGCCTACTTGTGACAGGTGTCACACGCCGCTGACTTGTAAGGGTGAGAGGAGACTTACGAGCTGACCATAGCGGCGAGCGCGTCATGGTCTTTCAGGCTGATGGATGAGCCTTTCACTGCGATCAGCTTGCGCCGTTTCAGGTCGGCGAAGATGCGCGTGACCGTCTCGCGCGAGCTGCCAATGAGCTGCGCGATCTCTTCATGCGTCAGCGCTACGGTGATCTTCCCGTGCGACGACCCTTTGCCGCCGCGGTCTTCCCACTCCAGCAGCAGCTTGACCAGCTTCTCTGTCGCCGAGCGAGAAAGCCCGAGCGAGCGTATCTCTTCGTACGCCGAGTGGTAGTTCTTGCTCAGCTCTTGCGCCACGCGCAGCGCAGCGTCACCATGCTTTTGCATGAAGTCGAGAAAGTCCTGCCGGCGGATGAAGTTCGCCTGCGTAGGCTCGAGCAGCTCGGCGGTGACTTCGTAGGGTTTGCCCGAGACCGCCGCGCTCAATCCCAGCACCTCGCCCGCTTCCGCGATACGGATGATGATGCTCTTGCCTTCCTTCGACGTGGTGGTCAGCTTCGCGCGTCCGCTACACACCACGAAGATGCCGCGCGGCAGCTGCCCTTCCACGAACAGCAGCGCGCCTTTCGGATACGACGCCGTCGTCTTGATCGCTTCCAGCGTCTTCAGGCTCGCCGGCGCCAGGTTGCAGAACAGGTAGTCCTGCCGCATGGTGCAGCTCAGGCAGCTCTCGATGATGTCGAGGCCGTAAGGGGATTTCATGGGTTGATATTGCCAACTATACGCCGATTCTCGCGCCGTCCGGAGTCACGCTGACTTGTGACGTTGCTCACATCCGCCGTTCGAGCCCGGGTACACAATGCTTCCAGCAAGTGGAGGTGAGTATGCGAGCACCAAAACAGGTTGATTCCTTCGGACGGACGCCGCTCGAGGTGCTCCAGTTCGAGCTCGATTTCGTGCAGCAGGGTGGCTACGGACACTCCGTCCGCCGCCCACGTGATCCGCACGTCCCGTTCATGGATTCGCCTAGCTGCCTCAATTTCATGGAGGCTGACCGTCCGCACGCATGCAACGGCTGCGCCCTGATGGACTTCGTCCCGGAAGCGGCACAGGACACCGCGGTTCCCTGCCATCACATCCCGCTCGATCCGCAGGGACATACGATCGCTGACCTCTACGACCCCGACAATGAGAGCCGCGTGCTCGATGCGGTCACGCACTGGCTGCGCTTCATCGTGGGCGAGCTGCGGTCGGAACAGCGCGTCCCAGGAAGCGAGTCCAAGCACGACTGCGCCGGTTGCGAGTCGCCGGCGACACCCCGCTCGTAGGAGCGGAAAGTAATGGTAGTGAAGGAGGAGTTGCCATGGCATTCGACGATCGCGATCTGCTGACGGTTCTCCGCACTGAGCTCGCTTTCCTGGAATCCGGTGGCTATGAACGCGACGTGCCCCGATGGCGCGCGGGTCTGATGTTCGAGGATTCCCCCACCTGCCTGAACCACGCTAATCCGGAGTGCCGGCACTCCTGCGATGATTGCCTGCTCTCGCGGCTGGCGCCGCGGGAGGGACGTTTCACCCGCGTACCGTGCCGCCACATCTCGCTCGATCCGAACGGCGTGACCGTAGACGACCTGTACCGTACCGCGAGCTACGCCGAAACCAAGCAGGCGGTGTGGAACTGGCTGCGGAACACCATCGCGCAGCTGGAAATGAGCCAGCCTGCGACCACTAAGCACTGAGCTTCGCGGGAAGAAAGAATGGTGGTCGGCGTCGCACGATTCTGGGATTGGGAATCGCTAAGGTCCTAGTTTCGGGGGCTGCCGTGGGATCGCGATGCGGGTTCGCGGTCACGGCTACAGCGGAAGATCCGTGCGGGGAGGATGTTGCGCAGCTCGAAGTGTTGCCGGACCGGGCCGAACAAGCGGCGCAGGTGCGGTAGCACCGCACCGCTGAACTGGTAGGCGATGAAGCGTCCGCCGGGGCGGAGCGCGCCGCGCGACTCGGCGAGGATGCGCTCGCGCGTCTGCGCCGGCATGGTCGAGTACGGGATGCCGGAAATGATGCAGTCGGCAGCCGGCAGGTCGAGGTCGCGCAGGATAGCGGCGATGTCGGCGGCGGAGCCCTCGATCACGCGTAGGCGCGGGTCGCGGTATTGTTCGCGCAAGTAGGCAACAAACTCGGGGCTACTTTCGATGGCGACGAGGACGCTGTCGGGCCGCATGCGCCGCAGGACCGCGGCGGTCAGCGTGCCGACGCCGGGGCCGTACTCGATGATGACCCGCGCGCTCCAGTCGACCTGCTCCATGATCTGGCGGGCGAGGAAGCGCGAGCTGGGAACCAGCGACCCAAGCGTCCGTGGACGCTTCAGGAAAGTCCGCGCGAACAACAGCCGCTCTCTCATCGTCCCTCTCCCGTCCCGCTGCCACCCGACCCGCCAGTATAGTAGCTCGGCTCGGTGGCGTGGCTCAGCTTGCCTGGCAGTCTGTCGATGGCAAGTCGCGGCGCCCGGAGGCGGCGCTTGTCAACCGCTGGAGCGCATGGGAGAATACCGCGCACATGCCCCGGTTGAAGTTCCTTCCTGAGTGGCTCACTAGGACATATTTCCTACTTACGGTGGTGGCGGGTTCGCTCTACCTCCTGCTGGTCAACGTCGCGTTCGCGGACCAGTGGCTGGTGCGCTCCCCGATCTTCAACTGGATCCCGACGGTGGTGCATGCGTTCCTGCCCGCGTATGCCGTGGGCGTCGGCCTGGTGGCGTGGCGGTTGTACCCGTCAGGGAGGGGGAAGCCGACGCCGCTGCTAGCTTTCTTGCTGGCACAGCTGGCATTCGTAACGGCGCTCGGATGGGCCAAAGTGATCACCGCACCCGTGCCGGGCACGGCCTCGCTGGCGTGGAGCTTCGGGTTCCTGGCATTCGGGATCTGGGCCGCGGTGCTGGATACGAACTGGTCGCCAGCGACGTGCGTTGAAGCGACAGAACCGCTGGGCTTCTCGTTGCGCGCAGCTTGGCTCGCGAGCCTCTTCGTCAGCGCCTGCTACTTCATGATCGGTCCGGGGCGGCGGTTGCTGGTGGCGGACCCGGAAGAGCTCTGGGGCATGTTGTTGCTCTTCCTGCTCGGCACCATCGGCTACCTGACCGTGTTCCTGATCTTTCTCGGACTGCTGGCGGGATCGTCGGATCTGGCGCGGCGCTTCGCCGGCTCGCGCGCCCGGCTGGTGGCTTTCCACCTCGGGCTAGCCTGCCTGTTCGCCATCCTCCTGCGGCAGATAGTGCTGCCGACGCTCCTATTCACCGGCTGGGTCGCGGCGCTCTACGCGGTCGCGCTGGCCTTTACGGTCTCGTTCTCACTGGCCGCGACGCGGACTCGCCTGGCGAGCGCGCGCACGCTGCGCCCGGCAAAACGCACGCCGTTCATGGTCTTCGCGCTCTGCGGCATGGCGATCGCAGCGGTCGCGTATCTGTGCACGCGCGCGGTGCCCGTCTTCGATTGGAATTTCCTCCTCCAGCGCACCAGCGCGTTCGTTGTGTGGGGGGCCGTTTTCTACCTGTGCAACCGGGTGCTAGCGCCGGATCGGCTCTCGGCGCGCACCGCCGTGGCCCTGGTCGCCGTCGGGGTGCTTGGCCTACAGGCGTTCGCGAGCGTGACGCGCTCCTGGCCCTCGCGCAGCATCGCCGTAACGGCTTATCTGAACCAGGCGGTCGAACGCTACCTGAAGGAAGACGTGTCGTTCCACGCGCTGCGTGACTTCGCGCGCGGCTCGCGCTTCAACGTATCGAACGCCGACTTCTATCGCTTCCTGGCGCAGAACACCAACGTGCCGCGCACGATCGCGATCCGGCCGCCGGAGACGCTGCTGGTGGATGAGCTGCGCCCAACGGCCGCACCGCGCCCCTACATCTTTCTCTTCGTCATCGACAGCCTCCGGCCCGACTACCTGTCGCCGTACAACCCGCAGGTGCACTTCACGCCGGCAATCGACTCCTTCGCGCGCGAGAGCATCGTCTTCCAGCGGGCCTTCACGCGTTATGCCGGCACGGCGCTTTCGGAGCCCTCGATCTGGACGGGGACGATGCAGTTCCACCAGGAGTTCATCCGCACGTTCGCTCCCATCAACGCACTGGAGAAGCTGCTCACGGTGGATGGCTACGAGAGCTGGGTGGCCGTCGATCTGGTGATGTCGGTAGTCAAGGACCCGCAGTTCAAGGTGAAGGACCTGAACAAGGCCGGGGAGGATTGGGACGGTCTCGACCTCTGCACGTCACTGTCGCGGGTGCGGGCTGGGCTGGAAGAGCGGCCCGTCGGCGCTGCCCCGGTGTTCGTCTACGTGCAGGCACAGAACACGCACCAGGTCTCGATCGAGCGACGTCAGATCGTGCCGAAGCATGACTATCCCGGGTTTGAGAGCCGAGCCGCCTCGGAGGTAGAGAAGATCGACGGCTGTTTCGGCAGCTTCATCCAGTACCTGAAGGCGCGGGGGTTGTACGACAGCAGCATCGTGATGTTTACCTCCGATCACGGCGACGAGTTCTGGGAGCATGGCAACTTCGGTCATGTCGCCTCGCTGTTCCCCGAGGTGGTGCGCGTGCCACTGGTTGTGCACCTTCCGCCGCCGATGCAGCGGCAGGTGGTGAGCGAGCCGGCGTCGGCGGCATTCCTCACCGACATCACACCGAGCCTTTATTACCTGCTGGGACATCGGTCGCTGAAGAAGAATCCGTTATTCGGCCGGTCGCTGTTCGCGACGGCGGCGGAGGAACTGCACCGCTCTGAGTGGCCCTACTACATGATTGCCTCCAGTTACTCGCCGATCTACGGAGTCGTGGATCGTGATGGCAAGATGCTGTTCGTAGCCGACGGCCTGAACTATGAGAACCAGCTCTTCGACCTGGAACACGATCCCGGCGCCCGCGAGAACATCATCACTTTCAACGCCGAGCGCACCTACCAGGAATTCTTGCGGCAGCAAATCCGCGAGATCGCAAGCTTTTATGGGTACAGTGGCCCGCCGATGCCTGCGCAAACGGGCAGCGCCCGCAAGTAGTCCGGCAGCTCCCCGGATTCGTTGGTGGGCTTTTCGAGATGCTGCGGGCTTTTCTTCGCAGACCTGAGCGCGCCCGCGATGGTTTGGGTGCAGGAAAAAAGAAGAAATGGTGGCCAGGGACGGAGTCGAACCGCCGACGCCAGCCTTTTCAGGGCTGCGCTCTACCAACTGAGCTACCTGGCCACATATTCGCGCCGCGCGGGCGGCCGATCCGGTTCACGCTGCTGGGAAGACTGCTTGGGCGGGAGCCGTTGCAGGATGCGTGCGGAGACTGGATTATAACAATCTTCGCTTTCTCCCTCAATCTCCGCTCACCGCCGGTTTCGCTTCAGTCGCGCGCTTCCACCCGCGTGCGGCGCGGCTTGACGGGTCACGACTCAGGGCGCGCCGGCATGCTGGCGCAGCAGCGTGGCGCTGGTGTGCAGATGGCAGATGGCGATGGCGAGAGCGTCGGCAACGTCGGGCGGTTCGGGACGTTTTTCCAGCTTGAGCAAGCGCATCACCATCTCCTGCACCTGCACCTTCTCCGCCATGCCATAACCGACCACGGCCGACTTGACGGTCAAGGGCGCATACTCCGCGACCTCGATGCCGCAGCTCGCGGCAGCCAGCATGGCGACCCCGCGAACGTGTCCTAGTCTCAGTGCCGACTTGGCGTTGGCGGCGTAGAAGACTTCTTCGATGGCGACCGCGTCGGGATGGTGGCGCTCGATCACCGCACGAAGTTCATCGAAGACACGCGCCAACCGGGCGGGCAGTCGCTCGCTTCCGGTGAGCCGGATCGCGCCGGCGGCTACACAGCGCAGGTCGCCATCTTTTCCTGCCGGCTCGACCACGCCGTAGCCCGTCACCTCGCTGCCGCAATCGATGCCAAGCACTCGCATGCCCGCAGTGTAGCCCAACTCCGCAAGCGCATACCTTGGCGTTTTCGGTTCGCGGGCATGAGGGGGACTTAGCACGCTCGACAACCCAAGAGCCGCCACATGACGAGGCGTGAGGTTTCTTGTTGACCTCCGGGCAAGGAAAAGCTAGCCTCGTCTGCAAAGATCCTCCAGCCACGCGACAAATCGCTCTGGAGGCCGCATGCCTAACGAACAGGCGCCACGCCAATCGGCTATCGCAGTCGTCGCTCACTGCTGCGTGGGAGACGCAACGATATGGCTCCCCACTCCCTCCCTTGCAGCCTTCCTTCAGCGGACACTGGAACTGGAGCCCGGCTTTCTCGATCTGTTCGGATGTTTCGAGGAAAGTGGCGGGAACCTTGTCTGCGTGACGGTCTGGGAGACGGAAGCCGACGCCCAGCGCTATGAGTCGCGACACCACTCGCCGATGGAGGAGTTGCGCTGGGTCCTCGAAACGAGTCCTGGCTGGGCGGCAGCGGAGGTTTCTAACGCTCCGCCGCATCGCGCGACTGGCGGCACGCTCGGGACATAAGAGACCGCTGACGAGTTGCACAGCAATGGGGGAAGCCCTAGGAAGAGTTCCGCCACAAACGGCTGGACGAACAAAAGAGTGGTGTGTTCGGTAGGAGCCCCTCAGAAACCGGGATAGATGAAGCGCCCGACGCCGGCGGTCTGCGCCAGAAACAGCAGCAGAGTCGTAAGCAGCAGCAAGACTACCACAGGAATGAGCCACCACAGTTTGCGCTTCCAAAGAGCGTGCAGCAGCTCGTTGACAGTATGAAAGCGGTTTACCAGGCGGCCCAAACTTGGAACCTCACTCTCCGCCAAGGATAGCATGCGCTTTCGTTTGGAAGCGGTCACCGTCGGACCAAGCCGGTCACTTCTCCACAAGGAAACGCTCGAGCACCAGCACGTCGATGCCGCTCCTCGCGAAAGTGTTCCAGGCGTCGGCGGGGCTGGCAACGATTGGTTCGCCGCGGAGGTTGAAGCTGGTGTTCATCAATACCGGCGTGCCGGTAGCCTGGCCGAACCGTTCGATCAACGCGTGATAGCGCGGGTTCCACGCCGCGCGTGATGTCTGGAGCCGGCCGGTACCATGATGATTCACCGCCGGGACGCGCTCCCCCTCAAGCTCCCGCCAAGGCAGCACGAGCTGCATGTAACGCGCCGGATATTGCCGCACCTCTTCCGGAGCAGCGTCGAAATAGCGCATCGCCTCTTCTTCCGGCAACACGGGCGCAAATGGCCGGAAGGGCTCACGGAACTTGATCTTCTCGTTGACGATATCTTTCATCTCCGCCCGGCGTGGATCCGCGAGGATGCTGCGATTGCCGAGCGCCCGCGGCCCCCACTCGAATCTTCCCTGGAACCAGCCGATGACTTTGCCTTCCACCATCCGCGCCACTACGCGGTCCAGCAGCTCGTCGTCGTCGTCGAAAGCTTCGTAGGCGATGCCAGCCGACCGCAGGAAGGCCGAGGTCTCGGCTGCGGAATACTCTTTGCCCAAGTATGCGTCTTCGAGGACGAAGCGCCGCGGCTTGCCCAGCAGCACGTGGTAGGCATACAGTGCGGCGCCCACCGCTCCTCCGGAATCTCCCGCCGCCGGCTGAATGAATACCTGCTCGAACCCCGACTCGCGCACGATGCGTCCGTTCGCCAGGCTGTTCAGTGCAACGCCGCCCGCCATGCACAGAGCCGGCAGTCCCGTCTGGCGGCGCACATGTCGCGCCATCTTCAGCAGCACGTCTTCGGTGAACGCCTGGATGCTCGCTGCAACGTCAGCGTAGTACTGGTTCTTCTCGAGGGTCGCTGGATCGGCGCCGCCTTTGCCATCCGCCGACACGCGAAACTCCATGCGTGGATCGCGCGGCTCGCCAAACAGGTCGGTGAAGCGGCGGCTGTACGTCTGCCGGAACGAGCACGGGAACCTGAAGTACGCGAGGTTCAAGCGCACACTTCCGTCGGCGGCGACATCAGCCAGCCGCGCGACCTTGTCTAGGTATCGCGGCCGGCCATAGGGCGCCATGCCCATGACTTTGTACTCGCCCTCATTCACCTCGAAGCCAAGGAATGCGGTGAACGCCGAGTACAAAAGGCCCAGCGAATGCGGAAACCGCAGCTGCTGTTCGAGCTTGATGCGGTTGCGTCCCGAGCCGTCCCAGTCGGCGGTCGCTCGCCCTGTCGCCGCGGTGGTCCACTCGCCGACGCCATCAATGGTGAGGATGGCGGCTTCGCGGAACGGCGAGCAGAAGAACGCGCTCGCCGCATGCGACATGTGATGGTCCACGAAAAGCACCCGGTCGGCAGGAAGCCCGAGACTCGACATCAGGTGGTCCTTCACCCAGAGCTTCTCGTTCATCCAACCGATCATGGCTTCGCGGAAGAGTTCCCAGGAACGCGGGAAGCTCGCGATCGTGGTGTGCAGGATGCGCTCGAACTTGAGGAAAGGCTTCTCGTAGAAAACCACGTAGTCAAGCGCCTTCGCCTCGATGCCGCCCATCTCCAGGCAGAACTTCACGGCATGTTCGGGAAACGAAGGATCGTGCTTCTTGCGGCTGAAGCGCTCCTCTTCAGCGGCAGCCACCAGCACGCCGTCCTGCAGTAGCGCGGCCGCAGAGTCGTGGTAGTAGCAGGATATGCCCAGGATGTTCATCAGGACTGGCGCCTCGCCTCTTCCACTGCTTCCGGCAAGGGCGGATAGGGGAGCCAGTGCGACTGGGTCGCCGCCGGTTTCCGGGGCGATGTGACCCAGAGGAAGAACGCGACCGGTGCGAGCAGCAGGAAATAGAAGAGGGTGAGAAACATCCGGCCCTGGTAGTCGGCTACGGCCCGTCCATGCCGTGTGAGCCCCGATCTTGCGCGCTGAAGGAGAGAGGCGCTCATTGTGTCAGCAAATTCCCGCGGTCACGCACCGCCTGCAGGCCCTGAGCGATCGCCGAGACGATCACGCAGCTCAGCAGCCAGATCACAAGCATCGGCCAATTGCGCCAGAAACGCAGGTGCAGCACGATTCCCGCAGTAATCATCCCCAACAGCAGCAGCACATCCCACAATCCGGGCGCAGGCCCGATCTCGCCGGACTCCTTGCGCGCCATGTGGACGAGCGCGGCGCCCGCCGAAAACCCGAACAGCGTGAGCGAGACCAGGATGAGTATGTTCATCAGTGGTTCAGCTCTCCTCTGCGCCGTGTCTCGTCGCGAACGTGGTCTGGTCCCTAGAATAGTCGAGGCAGGACGTGGAAACTGTTAATATCACAGTACCGCAGATGCTCGCTGGCCAGTTCAAGGACTTGATCCGGTGCGGAAGCGCGCTGCTCCTCATCTTCGTTGCGGGTCGGCAGTGGCTTGCAATCCTTTGACGCGATCGCGTTTAGCCGCGAAAACGCGCGTGCACGGTTTGCTACTTGGCTCTTCTCCATCCTATCTCTTAGGCCTGTGCTATATCGGATCCCCCTCCACACTTAACCCTAGGTGCACGCCTGAATTGGATCTTTTACGCCCATGATAAGTCGCATGCTGCGTTCCCGATTGCGCACGGTCTGCGCCTTGGTGGGTTACGCTTCTCTCTGGCTTGTTACGCTCCTGCTGGTCGCACTAGCGGTCTCTGCGGCCGCTGCCGGTGTTTACCGCAGCTTCAGGACAACAGGGCTGGCAGGAAACTGCCGCGGGTTATCCGGCGGGCACTGCGGGAGCGATCCGTCTCTGGATGTTGCCAGTGCCAGCTCGGCATATGAAGGCTACCCCTGGGCGGACGAATTCTGGCGGGAAGCACGCCAACGGCATCAGTCCGCGCGGGAGCTCTATGAGCCTTATCGCATGTGGAAGCCGGAGCCGTGGGCGGGCAAGTGGTTCAATATCGAGCACACCGCAACGGGAAACTGGAGACCTGCTTCCACGGCGGGCGCCGATTGTGGTGGCCAGCGGGTGACGGTCTGGGTGTTCGGTGGATCCTCCGGACTCGGTGTCCCTGATTCCGACACTGTCACTGCCTACCTAGCCCAGGAGATTGCGCGCCGGCGCGGCCAATGCGTGATAGCGCACGACTTCGGCGTGGAGGGATTCATGTCCACCCAGGAAGTGCTGAACCTAGTGGAGCAGTTGAGAAGGAACGCACCGCCGGATCTGGTGGTCTTCCTTGACGGCTACAACGATGCTTACTGCGGCAGCCGTTTCTACCAAACTGGGCCGGCGGCTCACTGCGAACTTCCCACCATCCGCCAGAGGATCCAAGGACCGCTCGAGAGTCCCTGGATGTTATGGCTGCGACAGAGTTCGCTGCTCCGCGCTCTGCAGGGACTGAGCGGTGGCTCACGTTCGCCGCGGCATCCACCAACGAGCTACGCCGAGGAGGTTGTGGGATCTTATGCGGCTAATCTGGCAATGGTGAAGAAGCTGGCGCAGGCCGAGCGGTTTGAGGCCTATTTTTTCTGGCAGCCGACGCTGCTCTACGGAGGCAAGCGGACGGATCATTTCGAGCAGTTCGCGGTTCAGACGTTGCAGCTGCCGTCGCGAGAGCTAATAGCTCCAGTCTATGACGCAGCGAAACAGCGCGCGCAGGGTGCCGACTTCATTTTTCTGGGTGACCTCTTCCGCGATGAGTCGCAACCCTTGTTCTTGGATCTGGTGAATCTGGGTCCGCGTGGAAACCATGCGCTCGCGAAAGCGATGGCCGATCACATCGGAGTCCAGAAGTATGTCCGGAACTAGACAGAAGGGCGGGTCGTATCGTCCCGGAACAGCGGCGCAGCTGGTCCCCTGGGAGAGGCTGTGCGTCTTTCTGGGGGTGTGCGTTCTGTGCGGCACGTTGCTCATGATCCTGGCCGCCCTCGGTGGACGAGTCGCGAGGCGGATGTATGTGGATCATCTGTATCGGCAGGCCGGCATCGCAGGACGATGTCGCGGCGCCCCGAACGGCCGATGCTCGGCCGACATCTGGCATGAAGTGGCCAGCGCGAGCCCGGCTTTTGATTCCTATCCCTGGGCCGACGAGTTCTGGCGGGAGATGCGCTCCCACGCCCAGAGGCAGTTTCCCTACGAGCCTTTCCTGGTGTGGGGTGACTCCGAATTTCGCGGCCGGTACTTGAACGTGGAGCGGACTGCAACCGGGAACTGGCGCAAGACGCCAAGCCTCCCCACGGTTGCGTGCTCCAAGCACCTGGAAGTCTGGATGTTTGGCGGATCCACAGTATTCGGCTACGGCATGCCTGACGCAGAGACTCTCCCTTCCAATGTGCAACGCGAACTGTCGCGGCGCACCGGCGCGTGCGTCACAGTAAGCAACTTCGGCATTGAAGGGTTTACATCGAGCCAGAGCCTCACTGCCCTGCTGCTGCAGCTGCGGGCAGGAGGGCACCCCGACTTGGTGATCGACTACGAAGGAGTAAACGACGCCACCGCCGGAGGATACTCGCCGGGAGTAGCCGGGGGGCACCTGGACATGGTGGAAATCAAGACCAAGTTCGAGCAGAAGCTTGACGACGACGTTCGCGTCTGGGCTTCCGGCAATGACCTGGCCCGGGGGGTGCTGCTGTTCGGCCGCAAGCTGTGGGGCGACACGCAGCGACTTGTGCTGTCCATTTCCGCTGACGACAGGATCGAGGCGGTTCAATTGACAGAGGGCGAAATCCAGCGGCGCGCTGCCGCAACCGTGGAAAACTACGGCCGCAACGTGGCGCTGCTGCAGATGCTCTCGCGGGCCTACGGGTTCAAGGCGTATAGCTTTTGGCACCCCGTTCTCTACTATGGCCGCCGACCCGGTTCGCCGTTCGAAAAAGCGGTGCTCGAAGTCCTGTTGCACAACGCCGACCACGCCACTGTAGTTGCGGAAACCTATAAGATTGCCGATCGACGCGCCGCGGAGTTGGGGTTTGTTTCGCTGGCGCATGCGGTGGACGAGCTGCCCGGCACCGTATACCTGGACACCATGCACCTCGGCCCGGAGGGCAACCGGTTAGTCGCTACGCGGATCGCAGAGAAAGCCGCCGGGGATTAAGCGCCTGGCTGACGGCGCATTCGTGCCGGCGTATGCGAGCAGAGAATCATTTTTCATCAGCAACGCCGCGCCCCAGGACCCGGTTACGCAGAGCTGCGGCCAGGGAGAGCACGCCCGTAAACGGAGCCCAGCCACGTGCTGCCCGGAAGCGGATATCCAGGGTGGAGTCCAGCGGCCAGACCCGGGAGCGGCAAAGCTGCAGCGGATCCGTGTTGCGCTCATTCATCCCCGCTCGCGTGGTGAAGCCGAGCGGGAAAGCTTCCGCGACCGCAGTCCGCACCTCAGCGTTCTGAAAACCGAAAGGATAGGCGAAGGCGCAGGGTTCCCTCCCCACGAGCTTCTCCAAGTCGGCGCGGCTGCCGGCGATCTCCTGGCGGAGATCCTGGCCATGCAGCTTGCGGAGGTCGGGGTGGGTACGGCTGTGGGCCCCGAACTCGATCCCCTGACCGGCCCAGCGGCGGACCTCGTCGGCGCGCAGCAGCGTCATTCGCATCGGCCCCTCCGCATCCTCCCAAGCGTCGGCCTTTCCGATGAGCCCGGTCACGATGAAAACGGTTGCGGAGAAGCCGTGCTCTCTGAGTACCGGTAACGCGTGCTCGGCGATCGCCGCGTAGCCGTCGTCGAATGTCAGCAGGACCGGCTTCGGAGGCAGCTCGCCCTGGCCGCGCAGGTGATCGAGCCATTGCCGGGCGGTGATCCCCGTATATCCATTCCGCGCCAGAGTCTCTACGTGGCGGCGGAAGGTTGCGGAAGAGACGGTTAGCCAGCGGTTGGTGCCAGGGAGACGCGGACCGACGTTATGGTAGAGCAGTACCGCGAGCCGCTGATCCATGGTGATGCGCGCTCCGCTAAACGGTTCTTTCCTCTGATATAAGGTGGTTTCATCATTATGGGGCAGCCGCAGCGTACGGAGCAAACTACGCGTTCGCCGATCCGCACCGGCATCGTCGGCGCCGGCAACGTCTGCGAGCATCACGTCGCCGCGTTGCGCGCATTGCCGGGCGTAGAGCTCGCCGCGATCTGTGACCTGGATCTGGCGCGCGCCAAGGGGGCCGCGGAGGGGTTCGGCATTCCCGGCGCGTATGGCTCCCTCCAGGAGATGGCCACTGCGGTTCGCACGGCCGGCTCGCCTCTCGATGTGGTGCATGTGCTCACGCCGCCCGACACCCACGCCGCCGTGACTCTGGAGGCGCTCGAACTGGGATTACATGTCTTGGTCGAAAAACCGCTCGCGACGAGCGTTGAGGACTGCGACCGGATCGCGGAAGCGGCACGCCGGGCGGGCAAGACCGTAGGCGTAAACCATTCGCTGTTGACCGATCCCTCCATCGCACGAGCACTCGCCATCGCGCGCAGTGGAGCACTGGGTGACGTCCTCAGCGTCGAATACTTCCGCAGCTCCGCCTACGCGCCGTGGCACGATGGTCCCGTCCCCCCGCAGTACCGCGAAGGCGGATATCCGTTCCGTGATCACGGGGTGCATATCCTGTATGTCATCGCTGCATTCCTTGGCGAAATCCGCGATGTTGACGCCTGGTTCTACAGCAAAGGCACTACCGACCCGAATCTGCTCTTCGACGAATGGCGTGCAGTCGTGCACTGCAGCCAAGGCATTGGGCAATTTCAGCTCTCCTGGAACACGAGGCCGCTAGAGAACAGCCTGGTCGTTCACGGGACGGGCGGCGTGCTCCGCGTCGACATGTTCTCCTGGACCCTCACGACGCGACGTCCCACACACCTGCCGAAGGCGATCGAGCGCGCGTGGCACCCCGTCAGCGAGGCGCTAACCACGATGGTCCAGGTGCCCCGCAGCGCGGTGCGTGTGCTGCGTAAGAAGGTCCAGCCTTACCAGGGCCTGCGCAACATGGTCGCCGCCTACTATGAGGCGCTGTCCGCTGGCAGGCCCGCCCCGGTCACGGTTGCGGATGCGCGCCCGATCGTGGGTTGGACGGAGAAGATCGCGCGAGCGGCAGATGAGCGTAAGCGGCTCCTTCTCGCCTCATTTCCGCAGAGGTTAACGGCTAAGACGCTTGTGACTGGAGCGTCGGGTTTGCTTGGCAAGAGGCTGCTCGCTCGCCTGCTGGAGCGTTTACCCGCGAGCGAGCGTGTGCGCATCATGGTCCGTCGCGATCCGCCAGCGCATTTCAAGAATGACCCGCGCATCGAGATCGTTTTCGGGGACTTGGGCGACGTGGAGGCGGTCGACCGCGCCGTCGCAGGCACCTCGCTGATCTATCACGTCGGAGGAGCAATGCGAGGTTCGGCGGAGGACTTTCATCGTGGCACTGTCGTTGCCACACGTAACGTCTTGGCAAGCGTGGCGAGACATCGCAACCAAGAGGGAGGCCCCAAGCTCGTCTACATCAGCTCCTTGAGTGTGCTCCACTGGTCGGCAGGAACGCGTAAGGTCGTTGCGCGCGAGGATTTCCCGCTCGAGCCCCACCCTGAACGCCGCGGAGCTTATACCGAGGGAAAGGTGGAAGCGGAGCGACTCGTGACCGAGGCAGTGCGCACGCAGCAAATACCAGCGATCATCCTCCGTCCCGGGATGATTTTCGGCCCGGGCGCGCCCTTGATCACCGGCGCGGTAGCGAGGCGTGTGGGCAGTCGGTTGGTGATCCTTGGGAATGGCAAGCAAGTCCTGCCGTTGGTGTACGTCGACGATGTGGTCGACGCCATACTGTTGGCCGCCGAGCGCAACATCTGGACCGGCGAGATCTTCCACCTGGTGGATGCAGCGGCGGTCACACAGGAACAGCTCGCGCGCCGCTCGGACCCGAGTCGCTCGATCATCAAGATTCCTCGCTTACTCGTGAGCTTGATGGCGGTCGGCGTCCAGATGCTGGGCGCGCTGCTCAACCGTCCGGTCCCGCTTTCGCGCTATCGCATTCGCTCAGCGGCGGCGCCGATCCGTTTCGACTGTGCGGCGACACGTCAGGAGCTGGGCTGGACCCCATCCGTCGGCGTCGAGCAGGGTCTGCGGGATCTATCTGCCGGGGGGAGTCACTGATGGTTGCCGGTCACTTTTTCCTGAGAACCACATTGATGAGGTTGACGGCTAACCGTTCCAGCGGCTGTCCCCGAAAAGGCTCGGCAAGATCGAGCTTCTCCAGTGCCGTCCGCCAGTAATGCTCAGGCGGGCTCTCCTCCTCCACTTCCACCACCTCGAGTCCGGCCGCAGCGAAGGCGCTGTAGAAGTCGTCCGCCCGCAACCTGCCCTGTGCCATTAAGCAGGACTGGAACCAGGACCATTGCCGCTTGGAGAAACGGAGATAGTTATACTTGCTGATGGAACGATCGAAATTCGAGAAGATGTCCTGCGTCTCGATCACGCAACTGATAACGCCACCTGGCGCGAGCAGTCTCTGGCACTCGTCGAAGACGCTGACGACCTTATCCTCCGGAATGTGTTCCACCGTCCAAGTGCTGTGGATGAACGAAAAGGAATCTGCTGCGAACGGGACCTGGTAGGCCTCGGCCAGCACATACCGGATGCCTCGATCGGCGAGTGCAGTATGCGGCTCCTCACCGCTGCTGGGTGGTCGCCGCAGTGGCCAGCCGAACCGTTGCTCCAAGTCCTTTGAGGTTTCCCGCAACATGGTGAGGTTGTGCCCCACGAGTTCGAAGCGAAGCAGGCGCCGGCGGTCGACCACGACTTGGCTGGTCACGCCTGCAGCCGCAAGGATCAAGGGTATCTCCAAGTCCCATCCTGCGCCGAACTCGAAGAATCGGGCCTCTTCGAGCGGGACCTGCGAATACCGGCGGAACGCGTTGAGGTGCCGGAACGCGTTCTCGGCGCGTTGGAGGAACGTCTCGCGAGAGACCGGCAGGCTGTGGGTCACGTGCCTCTGGAGCCAGTAGTTGACGTCATCGCGCCAGGGCAATGATCCCACTGCTTTATGGAGGAGGGCTTTCGCCACCCAGCGCATCAGCAGACCCCATCCGAGGAGGACGCGCGACCCTGCATCAGTGGTGGACTCCCTCGCCGCGTCCGACCTTCGCGAAAGTAAGCAGCAGGATCTTCATGTCGAACCAGAACCCCCGGCGGTGCAAGTACTCGGTGTCGTACTGCACCTTCACCGGGATGGACAGATCGTCGCGGCCGTTGATCTGAGCCCAGCCCGTGATACCAGGGACCAGGGTGTGGACGCCTGCCCGCGTTCGTAACTCCACCAGGTCATCCTGGTTGAAGAGGGCGGGCCGCGGCCCCACCAGCGCCAAGTCTCCGTTGAGGACACTCCACAGCTGCGGCAGCTCATCCAGACTGCTGGCGCGAAGCAGGCGACCGACCGCGGTCACGTAGGACTGCGAATCCTTGAGTAAATGCGTGGGAAGCTGCGGAGTATCGACACGCATGGTGCGAAACTTTGGCATACGGAAGATGTGGTTGTACCTTCCGATGCGCTCGGACCAGTGCAGCACCGGCCCTCGGGAATCCAGCTTGATCGCCACCGCGATGATTGCGCTGAGCAGTAAAGCAAAGGGAGCCGCGCAGAGCACGAGCAAGATGTCAAACACTCGCTTCCCTGCCGATGGCTTGGCTATGACGGGCGGGGCTGCGGTTCCCCCATCGGGGGGCGCGGCATCTCCGATTGTATTCATCGACCGATCTGTCAAAGGTTCTGATTTCCTTTGTAGTGTATCGCCATCATTCGTGTCCGACGAGGAGGACACGAAACCGTACGCGCCATGGTGACCACCGGAACCCCGTCGCCATCACGACAAAAGTGGCGGCAAACAACACCCAAGCCACCAACGACGAAAGCGCCATCGCGGCAAACGTCGGTGGCAGGAAGCGTTTGCTGATCACCAGCCAGCCGCCGCTGAGCAGGAGCGGCGGGAGGAGCGGCACGATGGCATGGCGCAACCAATACCAGCCACTCATCCTGGTGACGCGCATTACCCGATAGACGAGTCCCACGGTGCCGAGTAACTGTACTCCCACCAGGGTCGCGGCCAGCCCAAACAGCTCCGCGCGGCGCGTCGCCAACGTACCGATCACAATGACAGCAAAGAGCATGGCCAGGACCACGCCGGTACTCAATTTGAGATCCGCTGCGCCGTACGCCATCGTCAATGCGCCATCGTAGACCGCGCGCAAGATCCCGCACACCAGCAACCATCGGAGGATGGGGACGGCAGGTATCGCCTCGGGGCCGATCCAAGTACGCAACAAGACCTCCGCCCACACCCAGAGCACCACAACCAGCGGCAAGAACAACGCCAGGATATTCCGGCCGGAGATTGCCACAAACTTGCGCGTGTTCTGCCCTTCTCCCCGGACGTGCGCGGCAACCAGTCGCGGGTAGGCCACTTGCAACGCGTACGAAGGGAGGTTCGAAAATGCGTTGGGCAGACGCCGGGCAAGCGACAGAGTCGCCACGTCGACCACCGGCAACGCGCGCGCGGCAATGAACATATCAGTCTGAAGGTATAGGCGCCGGGCGCCGTCTTCGACGAACGCAAGCAGGCTGAACGTCCGCATCCGGCGCAGCAGTCTGAAGTCGCACATCGCCGGGCGTGGAACAAATGGGATGGATGCCGAACGCATGACTGCAAGATAACTCCCCAAGCGCACCAGTGCGACTGCCGGCCATACTGCGGCGACCTGCGTGAGCGAGCCTCCGCGATAGGCTACGACCAATGTGGCCCCCAAGGTCAGCAGCAGGTAACCACTCTCCACCGCAGCGGCCAGCCGGAAGTCCTCAAACGCGATCAGGTAGGCACGCAGCCCCGCCGATCCGAACTGGAACACCGTCGCGGCGCTCATGATCATGATGGCGGGCATAGCCATCGCCGCCATCGCGGGCGTAGCCAGGTGCGGCACGACCCAACGAGCGCAAACGAGGAAGAGGCCGGTAAGAACGGCACCCACAATGAGCATGAACCAGAACATGGTGCTCGCGAGCCGAGGGGCCGCTTGCAGCTGCTGATGCGCGCGATGCTCGCTCAGATAGCGAAGCAGAGTCTCAGACAGGGCCGAGTCCAAGGCCTCGAGCGCAGCGGCAGTGGCGGCAGCGAGCGCGTAGGCGGCGTATCTCTCGGCGCCAAGATGCTGGAAGAGGACGCGGGTGAGGACGATGACGGAAACACCGGCGATCGCGCCAACGGTGTAATTGGAAAGAAGATTCCGCAGCAGCTTGGCTGAACTCAACGACTCCATCGACGTCGTCATACTCCTGCTGATTCAGCTGCGTTGGGGAGAGCGCTGCGAGGCATTATAATTCACGCATCGCTCCCATGAGCAACGCCCCAGGCTCTCCTCCGACCAGCGCACGGGACAGCAATGCAACGCAACTCGGACCTCCGGAGCTCGGCCTCTCGGTCGTCATCGTGACGTTGGGGCGGAGACTCGATTCCCTGGAACGCACTCTCGCCTCCGTAGCGGCGCAGTCCTATCCAGACCTCGAGATCCTGGTGGTGCTGAACGGTGCCGAGGACGCCGCTGTGGCGGCGCTGGCTGCGCGCCATGGGGCGCGGCTCTTCCTGGAGCCACGACGCGGCCAGTGTTTCGGTCGTAATTGCGGCCTCCGCGAAGCTCGGGGCGGAATCGTCGCTTTCACCGATGACGACGTCATCGTGGCGCCCGGGTGGGCCGAGGAGATCGTGAAGGGCTTTACCGATCCTCGCGTCTGGTGCGTCACCGGCGCCGTAGCGCTGGACGGTCCCGGTTACATTCCGGACGAGTGGTGTAACAGCGAGCGCATGCGATCCGCCTGGACGCTCGATCGTACTGGCGAAGACTGGTTCCTGAAGGGACTGCTGATTGACACCGGCTTTGGCTGCAACATGGCTTACCGGCGCGAAGCTTTCCCGCGCTTCGGCTTGTTTCCTACCGATCTGGGAACGGGCACAGTGATCAGTGGAGGCGACGAGTACTACATGTTCCTGCAGGTGTTGAAGCACGGCGGCGTGCTTGCTCATCGGCCCGCCGCGCTGGTACGGCTTGCCTTCTGCGAGCCACCGGAGGAGCAACGCCGCCGCCTCAAGGAGATGCATGCCGGCGCCGTAGCCTTCTTTCTCAAGCTCCTTCACCGGGAGCGCGGCCACCGCTGGGACCTGCTACGTCGGCTCTTCCGCGCCGTCGGCAAGCTGGCCCGCACACCGCCCAGCGCGCTTCCGGAGAGAGGCGTGCGACTTTCGCGCTGGGAGAAGCTGCTTGCGTTTAGCGGAGGGGTACGGGTGTATCTGCGCTCTGAGCGCAATCGCAGAGCGCTGGGCGAGGGACCGTAGAGACCCACTCGTCTTGGATCGCGCTCGCCGAAGCAGCATGAGGACCTGGCGCCGCCGGTGATCAGAACGCGCACGGTTGTCTCCCTCTTGGCTTGGTCATTGCAGCGGCTCCAGGCGCACGGGCGGGTGCACACTGCGCCGGCGCGAAAACAACATCGAGATTAAACCGACCAACTCCATGATCCCATACGGCAGCTGGTGAGCCGCGAACACCACCGGCGCCACGAACAGATATCGCGCGCCATGCCGAAAGGCCAGTTGAACGCCCACCGCGAGCAACGTCAACGCGTATGCTCCGGGGATCGCTGCGGCGGCCCACCATGCCGGCCGCCAGAAGAACCCGGTCGCAAGCGTCGCCAGCAGCGAAAGCACGAAGAACATGGGCATTGCATGGCGCCAGGTAAAGCAACCTTCATACATCACCCAGGAGCGCGCGTTCCACAACCCATTGAGCGCAGCTTGCCGGAAGAAACTCGCCAGCGTGGGCCGTGCGAAATACACGCTTCGGGTCTTGCGCGAGAGATATACCCGTCCGCCGGACATCCGTATCCTCGCATTCAGTTCGAAATCCTGGTGCCGCACCAGGTCTTCGCGATACAGGCCGACGCGCTCGAACACGCTTCGCCGGAACGCTCCGAACGGCACGGTGTCCACGTCGCGGTCCCCCCAGCCCAACCGGAAAGCGGATGGCCCGACGCCGAGCGGGTGCTGTCCGAAGAATGCGGTCGCCTGCGCCACAGTTGTCTGGCCGCTCGGGCGCGCGTCCGCGGGAAAACCCACGTTGTCCGCTCCCGTCCGCTCCAATTCCTCTACGCATGTTCGGGCGTAGGCAGGCGGGAACTCAGCATGCGCATCCATGCGAATGATGTACTGGCCCCGCGCGCGCCGAATGCCACGATTCATCGCGGTCGAAGGTATACGCTCGGGATTCGCCAGCGCCAGCACGTTGGCATGACGCGCGGCAAACTCCTCCGCGATCTCCCGAGAACCGTCCGTCGAGCCGCCATCCATCACCAACACCTCGTAACTGTTTGCGGGAAGATCGCTTTGCAGGATGCCCTCAAGGCAGGCGGCGAGGTAGGGTTTCTCGTTCCAGACAGGAATCACGATTGAGATCGAGACGGCTGGCGCACCGGCCGCTTGTGGGTCTTGGGAGATGGCCACTGCGGCGATTATAGCAATCGTTCCCGGCTAAGCTGCCCGATGTCGCAGCGGCAGTGGGATCTTCACGTCGCCCCGCGCGGCGATTTGGCAATACAATCAGGAGGGTCACGGAATCGAAGCGAGGTAGGACATGTGCGGCATCGCGGGCTTTCTCGAGCTGTCGACGCGACGCGCCCACCCGGAACTGGCGCACCTTGCGCGCACCATGGCAGACCGACTGCGCCACCGCGGCCCGGATGATTCAGCGGAATGGGCCGACCCAGCCACCGGGATGGCGTTCGGCCATCGCCGTCTCTCGATCCTTGATCTCTCGGCCGAAGGCCGGCAGCCGATGCTCTCCGCGGACGGCCGGTTCGTGATCTGCTACAACGGCGAGATCTACAACGTCGGCGACCTGCGACGGGAACTCGAGGCCAGTGGGTCTTCGCCGCAGTGGCGCGGCCACTCCGACACCGAGGTCCTGCTGGCGGCGATCTCTCAGTGGGGTGTCAAGGCAGCGATCCAGCGCGCGGTTGGGATGTTCGCGCTCGGCGTGTGGGATCGGCAGGAACGCACGCTGTGGCTGGTGCGCGACCGTATCGGAGAAAAGCCGCTGTACTACGGCTGGATCGGTTCGACGTTCCTGTTCGCATCAGAGCTGAAGGCACTGCAGGCTCATCCCGCGTGGCGGGCGGAGGTCGACCGCGGGGCCCTGGCTCTGTTCATGCGGCACGGCTACGTGCCGGCGCCGTACTCGATCTATGAGGGGATCTACAAGCTGCCGCCCGCGTCGCTGCTTTCGGTCCGCGCGGACGCCGGCCGTCAGGCGGCGAGTCCGGAGAAGTACTGGGACTTGCTCGAAGTAGCCACCGCCGGTTGCGAGCATCCGTATCCGGGCAGTCAGGCGGAGGCAGCCCAGCACCTGGAGCAACTTCTGCGGCGCGCGGTTCGCGGGCAAATGGTGGCCGACGTCCCACTGGGCGCGTTCCTTTCTGGCGGGATCGATTCCTCGACCATTGTGGCTCTCATGCAGGCTGAAAGCCGGCAGCCGGTTCGAACCTTTTCCGTGGGATTCCACGAATCCGGTTTCGACGAAGCCGCACGCGCCCGCGCCATCGCTGCTCACCTGGGCACGAACCACACCGAGCTCTACGTCACTCCCAAGGAGTGCCGGGAAGTGATCCCGCATCTGGCGGAGTTCTACGACGAGCCCTTCGCCGACTCGTCGCAGGTGCCAACGTTCCTGATCGCGAAGCTTGCGCGGCAGTCCGTAACCGTGGGCTTATCGGGCGACGGTGGCGACGAAGTCTTCGGTGGCTACAACCGCTACCTGTGGGCACGTCGCATCTGGCAGATCAGCCGCGGACTGCCATTGAGCGCGCGACGTGCCACTCGCAAGGCACTCGAACGCATCCCGCCCAGCGCGTGGGACTCGGTGATCGGCACCGTTGGTGGTCTGCTGGGCAAGCGCGTCCAGCACCCAGCGGATAAGGTGCAAAAACTGGCTCGCATCATCGAACAGCCTGACCCGGACGCGATGTACCGCGAGTTGGTGTCCCATTGGGACGATCCCAACCTGGTGCTGGATGCCACCCCACACCCGACGACGCTGTCCGATCCCGCTGCACTCGTTTCCATCGCTGATTCTACTCAGCGCATGATGTGTCGAGACGCGCTTACCTACTTGCCGGACGACGTCTTGGTCAAGGTCGACCGTGCCGCCATGGCAGTGTCGCTGGAAACACGCATCCCGTATCTAGACCACCGGGTCGTCGAGTTTGCTTGGACGCTTCCGCTAGGAATGAAGATTGCCGGCAACACTGGGAAGATCCTGCTGCGGCAAGTTTTGTACCGCTACGTTCCCGAGGAGTTGCTGGATCAGCCGAAGATGGGCTTTGGAGTCCCCATCGGCGCCTGGTTGCGCGGCCCGCTACGCGCGTGGGCGGAAGGTCTCCTGGACGAGCGGCGACTGGCGGAGGAAGGATTTTTCGACCCTGCGCCGATCGTTAAGAAGTGGCGCGAGCATCTCGAGGGTGTGCACGCTTGGGAGTCTCAGCTGTGGAACGCGCTGATGTTTCAGTCCTGGCTGGCATCCCAGCGTGCCGGGGCGGTCCCGGAAATAGCCGCACGTGCCTGACAATCTCTGCGAGTGGGCAACCACATCGGTTTAGGCGCTGTGGAGGTTTGCGGGGGGCGTCGCCGCTTGTCCCTGCTGGTTTCCCCGCGCGGCCAGATATGCATCCGCTGTCGCTTGCAGCCCTTCGTGCAGCGTGCAAGGTGGAGTCCAGTGGAGCATCTGCCGGATGCCGGCGCTGTTCACCCGCAGTGACTTCAACAACCGTTCCGCCTCTTCTTGACGGCGCAACAGGGCTGCGACCGCCTCCAGCAGAAGCGGCGGGAACGGAATCAGTCTACTGCGACGCCCCAGAGACTTCGCCAAGAACGCGATGAGGTCAGGGGTAGAGACATCATCCCCATCGCTGACCAGGAACGTGCGGCCCGCAGCGGCCGGATGCTGCAAACACGCTCGGATCGCGTCGCACAAGTTGGTAACGTATATGAAGCTGCGCTGGTTCTTTACCGAGGCAAAGGGGAGGGGGAAACCCCGGTCGATGATCTTCAACAGGCGCATGAAGTTCCCCGGGGCGCCCGGTCCATAGACCAGAGGGGCCCGAAGCACCACAACCTCCAAGCCGGTCCGCTGCGCCGTTTGCCACAAGGCTTCTTCGGCTTGCCATTTAGAAATGCCGTAAAAGCCGCTCGGCTTGGGAACGTCAGACTCGGTAAATGCGAATCCCTTAGTCCGCTCTCCATTGACCTTGATGGAACTCATATAAACGAGCCGGCGCACCCCGGCTTCGGCAGCCATCATCGCCAGGCGGGAGGTCCCTTCGCTGTTGACCTGGTGGAAAGCGGAAGCGGGATCGGGGTGGTACTCGCGCATGACATGGACACGGGCTGCAAGGTGAACCACGGCATCCACGTCACGCAAGGCTTCCTTCCAGTCCGTTGCTCCGTCCACCGAGGGGATGGGTACCGTTTCCGTCCCCGGAAACGCAGAACCAGAACGGATGGCCGCTCGCACCGAGCAGCCGCTCTGCAGCAGATGCTCGCAGAGCGCGCGACCGATGAATCCATTTGCTCCCGTGACTAGAACCTTCATCTTTATGATCTACGATCTTCAATTCGATCGCTGTGCTGGAATACCGTTGCAACGTGCAAGTATAGCTCGGCTGAGTTGGACGAAAGCGCGGGCGCGACCGCCGCTCCCCGAGCTTCAGCCCTGCGATTGACACCACCGCCGCGCAGGACCATACTTCTATTCCCCCCAGCTCCCCCAGGATTCTGCGGTGTCGAGGTGAAGAGTGTCCCGAGGCGTTCGCACTCATACTTCTGTGTCCCCTGGTCTCCTCTTACTGGTCTTTGTGCTGAGCCTTCTTCTGCCGCTGTCTTCTTCCGCGCAGAAGGGCCGGGTGGAAGGCGATCCCGACGCGACGAACGCGAACCCCAAGGCTGGCCACAAGGACGATCCGGCGGCTCGCGCGGCGTGGTTCATGCGCGGCCGTACAGTGAAGGGTGAGATTCCTGCGACGCTTCTCCACCGCGCCTTCCGGCAGAAGATTCGGATGCGGCAGGCGGCGCAACAGGCGGCGCAACAAGCAGCGCAACAGGCAGCGCTGGGTCAGAGTGCTTCCTCCGGCACCACCTCCGCGGTCGCCCCCGGCGGCGGCCAGCCCATGACGCAGCCACAGCCGGTGTGGCAGAACCTCGGGCCGACGCCGATCACGGGAATGGGACAGTCCGGCGATGCCAGCGGCCGCATCACCGCCGTCACCATGGACCAGAACGATGCCACCGGCAACACCGTCTACATCACCGGCGCCGGTGGCGGTGCGTGGCGGTCCACCAACGCGGCCAATCCGAGTCCCGCGCTCGTCACCTGGGCGCCGCTTTTTGACACCGATCCCGCCGCCGCCACGCTCACCACCAACGCCATCGCGCTCCAGCCCGGCAACAGCAACCTTATCCTGGTCGGCACCGGCGAACCGAACAACGCCGGCGATTCCTACTACGGCATGGGGATCATGCGCTCCACCGACCACGGCGCCAGCTGGACGCTCATCACCTCCGCTGATTCCGGCGCGAATTCCTTCCGTGGCATGGGCGTGAGCAAGATCGCCTTCAGCACCGCGAATACCAACCTTGTCATCGCCGGCTTCTCCAACACCCCGCTGGGGTCCAGTCTGAATGCGGGTAGCAGCACCGCGCAGGGCATCTATTACTCCATCGACGCCGGCGCCACCTGGCACAAGGCTACTTCTCCCGAGACCATCTTCGGCTCGGTCAGCGACGTGGTCTACAACGCGAGCTTGGGAAAGTTCTTCGCCGCGCTTAGGAAAGAGGGTTTCTACTCCTCCACCGACGGGATCAATTGGACGCGCCTGGCGTTCCAGCCCGTCAGTTTCACTGCTAACTGCAACACTTCTGCCACCTGCGACATGCTGCGCGGCCAGCTCACCGTCCGCCCCGGCAGCGCTGACATGTATGCCTGGGCCGTCGGCAGTAACGGAACGACCAACCGCGGTATCTCGAAGACGGTGAATGGAGGCACCAGTGCATGGACTGTGCTCGCCGTTACCGGCATCACGAGCTGCGGTGACCCGCAGAGCCAAGGCTGCGGCACCGGCCAGGGCTTCTACGATCTCTACCTCTCGGCCGTTCCCAACGGGACGGGAACCGATCTCTACGCCGGCGCGGTCAACCTCTACAAGTGCAACATTCCCCTCGGTCAGGCCGGCACATTGTGCGGTACCACCATGGCCGGCGCGACCGTCAATAAATGGCTGAACCTCACGCACGTCTACGGCTTCAACTCGTGCAATGCGGGCTACCACTCGATCCATCCCGACCAGCACGGCATCGATTTTCTGCAGAGCAATCCGCAGATCATCTACTTCGGCAACGATGGCGGCGCCTACCGCACTTTGAACAGCGCCGGCATGACAGTCATCGCCTGCACCGCCGCGACCTCCAACCCGTTCGATGATCTGAACACATCGACCCTGGGTTCGCTCAGTCAGTTCGTCTCTTTTTCGCAGCATCCCACCGATGCCAACATACTTCTCGGGGGCACGCAGGATAACGGCTCACCCGCGATCGCTCCCGGGCAGAGCAATCCGTCGCTCGATCCACCCAAGTGGTACGAGGCTTGGGGCGGGGACGGTGGCTTCAACGAGATCGATCAGACGAATCCGAACAACTGGTACGTCACCAACACCGACGTCACCATCCAGCAGTGTACCGGCGGCACGGACTGCATCGAGCTGCTCGGGTTCAATCAGATCGTCGGCAGCGCGCAGGTCGGTGGTGACCATGGCGCGTTCTATACGCCCTACATCCTCGATCCCGCCGACCAGACCAAGATCATCGTGGGTACCTGCCGCGTCTGGCGCGGCCCGAACACTTCGGCCGGCTGGCCGGCAAGCGCTCTAAGTCAGAATTTTGAGACCGGCGCAGGCGGTGTATGCAGCGGCAGCGAAGTCAACCTGGTGCGCTCGCTCGCTGCCGGCGGCACTCCCGTAAGCGGGGTGTCGCCTGTGATCTATGCCGGGACCGATGGCGGCTCCGGCTCCGGCGGCGGCCACATCTGGGTAACGACCAACGCGAACGCTGCGACGCCGACGTGGACCGACGGGACTGCGGCCATCAATCCCGGCAACTTCCCCATCTCGTTCGTCGCCATTGACCCTACCGATGCCACCGGCCAGACCGCCTACATCACCGTGATGGGCTTCACCGGCAATCCCAACGGTGCCGGCCACGTCTTCTACACTACGAACGCTGGCGGGAGCTGGACCGACGTCGGCATCGGCTTGCCCGATGCGCCAGCGGACGCGATCGCGATCGACCCCGATGATCACACCATCGTCTACGTGACTATGGACGTCGGTGTTTTTGTGCGACAGAGCGGCATCTGGACCGAACTTGGTACCGGACTACCGAACGTGACGCCGTTGTCGATGCGCATTTTCAAGAACGGCGCCGTAAAGAAGCTTCGTGTAGCCACATACGGTCGAGGTTTCTGGCAGACCGACCTAGCTGGCACGCCTCCTGCGACAGCGCCCACGGCCGTATCAGTTACGCCCAGCTCGGGCAGCGGCGCGAGCCAGACGTTTTCCCTGCTCTACTCGGATGCCAACGGCTTTGCCGACATTGCTCACGCCTACGTGTTGATCAACACCTCGGCAGCATGGGCCGGAGCCTGTGCGATGTATTACGACAGCGCCAGCAATTCGGTGTTCGTCAACCAAGGCAGCGGAGGCAGCTGGAGCGGCCCGCAAGTCATCGGGCAACCCGGAACGCTCTCCAGCGGTCAGTGCACGGTCGATGTGGGAGCGTCATCGGTTTCCGGGTCGGGCACCGACCTGACGGTGAACTTTGCCATCACCTTCCAGCCCGGTTTTACCGGTGCGAAGACGGTCTTCATGTACGTGGACGACCAGGGTGGCCTGGCACCCTCCGGTTGGCAGACACGCGGCACCTGGACTCCCACCAGCTCTGCGACCGCGCCCACGGCCGTATCAGTTACGCCCAGCTCGGGCAGCGGCGCGAGCCAGACGTTTTCCCTGCTCTATTCGGATGCCAACGGCTTTGCCGACATTGCTCACGCCTACGTATTGATCAATAGCTCGGCGGCGTGGGCGGGCGCCTGCGCCATGTATTACGACAGCGCCAGCAACTCGGTGTTCCTCAACCAGGGCAGCGGCGGCAGCTGGAGTGGCCCGCTAGTCATCGGGCAGCCCGGAACGCTCTCCAGCAGCCAGTGCACGGTCAACATAGGAGCGTCATCGGTTTCCGGGTCGGGCCCCGACCTGACGGTGAACTTTGCCATCACCTTCCAGCCGGCGTTCGTAGGTGCGAAGACGGTCTTCATGTACGTGGACGATCAGGGTGGTCTGGCGACCCCCGGTTGGCAGACGCGCGGCACGTGGGTACCGGGTAATGCGGCGCCGCCCACGGCGGTCTCGGTGACGCCCAGTTCGGGCAGCGGCGCCAGCCAGACCTTCAGCTTCCTGTACACAGACGCCGACGGCTTTGCCGACATTGCGCACGGCTACGTGATGTTCAACACCGCGGTGGGTTGGGCCGGCGCCTGCGCCATGTATTACGACAACGCCAGCAACTCGGTGTTCGTCAACCAGGGGAGCGGTGCCAGCTGGAGCGGTCCGCAAGTCATCGGGACGCCGGGAACGCTCTCTAGCGGTCAGTGCACGGTCAACGTCGGAACCTCGTCGGTCTCGAAGTCGGGTAACAACCTGACGGTGAATCTTGCTATCACCTTCCAGCCCGGTTTTACGGGTGCGAAGACGGTCTTCATGTATGTGGATGACAATGAGGGGCACGGCTCCGGCTGGCAGACGCGCGGCAGCTGGACAGCGCCCTAGGACGAACGTCAGCCTTGTGTGTTGGTCAACGATCAGGGATGGTGGACCATTGTGCGCGCGAGGAACTCCTCGTACATCGCGCGCAGGCCCGCCTCGAGGCTGATGCGCGCGTGCCACCCGAGCCGCTGCAGGCGCGAGACATCGAGCAACTTGCGAGGCGTTCCGTCGGGCCGCGACGCGTCGAACACGACCCGACCCTGATATCCAACGATGGTGCGGATGCGTTCGGCCAGCTCGCGGATGGTCAGGTCCTCGCCCGTCCCGATATTGATAAGCGGCGGTCGGTCATCGGCTCGCACCAACTCATCGAAGTGGTCGTCCGGAAGCGACATCAAGAAGAGGCACGCGTCGGCGAGATCGTCGCTGGACATGAACTCGCGCCGCGGCGTGCCGGTGCCCCAGAGCACGACCTGGTCGTCTCCATTGATCTTGGCCTGGTGGATCCTCCCCAACACTCCTGGGATGACGTGCGAATTCTCCGGATCGAAGTTGTCACCGCGCCCGTAGAGGTTGCAGGGCATCGGGCATAGGAACCGGGTGCCGTACTCCCGATTCAGCGATGCGCACATCTCCACGCCGGCGATCTTGGCGATGGCATAGGCGCGGTTCGTCGGCTCGAGCGGCCCGGTCAACAGGTACTCTTCCTTGATCGGCTGTGGCGCAAGCTGCGGATAGATGCAGCTGGAACCGAGGAACAGCAGCCGCCGGACGCCCGCTTTCCACGCCGCGCGGATCACGTTCAGCTCGATCGCCAGGTTCTCGGTGATGAACTCCGCCGGGTAAGTGTTGTTGGCGACGACGCCGCCGACGCGCGCTGCCGCCATGACCACGTACTCCGGCTGCTCGCGATGGAAGAACTCTTCTACCGCGGCAGGGGCGATGAGATCGAGTTCGGCATGGGTACGCAGCAGCAGGTTCTCAAAACCGGCTTCCGACAGGCGCCGCGTGATAGCCGAGCCCACCAGCCCGCGATGCCCTGCCACGTAGATCCTTGCGCTTTTATTCATTTGCATCGGGGAACACTCTGTCGCACCAGGTGAAGCCGTCTAGCGGGTCGTCTCGGCGCGCGCGAAGCTGACATATCCGCTTCGCCGGGCCAGCGCTTCCCGCTCGGCGTGTTTCAGGTCCGCGGCCGCCATCTCCTCGACCAGCTGCGGGAAGGTCACCTTCGGCCGCCACCCCAGCTTCGTTCGCGCCTTGGTGGCGTCGCCGAGGAGCGACTCTACTTCCGCCGGGCGCATGTACCGGGGATCGATCGCGACGATCACGCGACCCTTCTCGTCCACCCCCTGCTCGCCCAATCCGGAACCGCGCCACGTCAACTTCATGCCCAACGCCGCTGCGCTGGCCTCGACGAACTCGCGCACGCTGTGTTGTTCCCCGGTCGCGATAACGTAGTCATCCGGCTTATCCTGCTGCAGCATAAGCCACTGCATCTCGACGTAGTCGCGCGCGTGCCCCCAATCGCGACGCGCCTCAAGGTTTCCTAGGTATAGGCATTCCTCCAACCCGACCTTGATTCGCGCCAGTCCGCGCGTCACCTTGCGGCTGACGAATGTCTCGCCTCGAACCGGCGACTCGTGGTTGAACAAGATCCCATTGCAGGCGAACAGTGAGTAGGCCTCGCGGTAGTTGATCGTGATCCAATGGGCGTAAAGCTTGGCCACGCCGTAAGGCGACCGCGGGTGGAACGGGGTCGACTCCGTCTGCGGCGCTTCTCGCACCATGCCGAACAGCTCGGACGTGGACGCCTGGTAAAAGCGCGTCTTGTCCTTGAGGCCCAGGATCCGGATCGCCTCCAGCATGCGGAGGGTGCCCAGGGCGTCCACGTCGGCGGTGTACTCCGGCTCCTCGAATGACACGCCGACATGGCTCTGCGCCGCCAGGTTATAGATCTCGTCGGGCTCAGTGTCTTTGATCGTCCGCAACAAGCTGGTCGCGTCGCTCATGTCGCCGTAGTGCAGGTGGAAGTGGCTGTTCTGCACGTGCGGGTCCTCGTACAGGTGGTCGATGCGATCGGTGTTGAACAATGAGGTGCGCCGCTTGATACCGTGCACCTGGTAACCCTTCTTCAGCAGGAACTCGGCGAGATAGGCGCCGTCCTGGCCGGTGACACCCGTGATTACAGCGACCTTCGTCATGTTGGACTATTGCAACCCTTCTTTACGGCTTGCGGAGATGCGCTTAAAAACAACAATAACATCGTTCGCGCCGCCACGTAAGGTCTCCGGACCCCGCTCCACGGAATGCATTCCCTGTCGGCCTCACACACGCGGCCGCTGCCAAAATTGCGGTGCACGGCTCATCAGCTTCTGAACCCAAAACACGATCGGGTTTCGCAGCTGGATGCCGTTCTTGACAGCCGCGCGCCGGATGGCGACATTCTGCTGCCAGATGGTCGACCACTTTGCGTTGGAGACACCCCCGAGAAGCATCCTTACGAGGACCTCGGGAAGATACGTGGTTCGAATCCCTTCCTGGCTCAGCAAACGGAACATCAATTCCACGTCTGCCGCAAGCGGATAGTCAAGGTCGAACGATCCGAAACGCCGGTAAAGGTCGTTGCGCACGAAGAAGGCCGAGTGGGGTGGAAACCATCCTTCGCGCAGAAGAGCAGGAGTGAACGGCCGCGACTTCCAATAGCGCACCACCCGCGACGGATCATCACGACCGACGAAGACGACTTCGCCGTAGCATGCATCACAGCCGCCCTCTTCGAAGGCTTGCACAACGCGCGCAATAACATCGTCATGAGCATAAACATCGTCGGAATTCAGGATGCCGACGATCTCCCCTTTCGCCAGCCCGATCCCTTTATTCATGGCGTCGTAAATACCGCCATCCCGCTCGCTGATCAGCTTGTTCACTCTGGTGCCGCTGCGACGAACGATCGCGACGGTCTCATCGCTCGAAGCCCCGTCGATCACGATGTGTTCCAGGTCAGGGTAGGTCTGAGCAGCCACGGAGCGAAGCGTTGCCTCGATCGTGGAAGCGCTGTTGAAGCAGACCGTGATGATTGAGACCTTCATGATGATGGGATGACCCTTTCAGGGTGGAGCGACTCGCGAAGCCGGAAGGTATCACCTGGTCGGTTGCTTGTGGATTTCGGCTGGTGACCCGCTGTCCGCGGCGCTCGTCGTTTCGGGGGAGCGCAAGTTGCGAGCGGGCGCTTCCAGCACCTTGACCTGTGGCTTTTCCGCACCATCTGGTTGGGCGCGGTTGAAAACGATCTCCCGCAGGATGTTGAGGTAGAGCCGCGCCGTTGCCGCGCGCGGCCGGCGGGCTTGCACCGCGGTGGAAGGCGCCGCCCGATACCGGCTGTTTATCGTCCCGATCTCTGATTGCGGGTCCCTGATGCAGAGGCTCGCGAGACGGAGCAGCATGTCGGCTGCCAAGATGCCCTTCAGCGCAGCGGTGTGCAACCATCCGTGACACCTGCGGTCAAAGTAAAGGCGGCTGCGGTTGTACTCCAGCAGCATCCGGTCGGAAGCGGTGCGCGTGCTCTGTCCGCCGAAGTGCACCACGCGTCCCTCCGGCAAGTAGTACACGCCAAAACCGTGTTGGTGGAGGCGGTAGCAGAACTCCGCTTCCTCGGAGTACATGAACATCCGATCGTCGAGCATGCCCACCTTCTCGAGCGCGGAACGCCGGACCATGAGGCAGGCCCCGAGCAGGAAATCCACCGGAGTCACGGCCTTGAGTTCGGTCAGCACGGCAAGGTTCCTGGACGAGAGCTTGGGCAAGAGCCGGCTGCGGCTGATCCTGTCGCGAACCCATCGCCGGTCGAGACGCAGCAGGTGCCCGAAATCTTTGAGGAGTGTCGGGAAGCCAAAATACGTAGGCTGCAAGGAGCCGTCCTCGTTCAGCACGCGGCACCCGCACGCCCCGGCAGAGACTTTCTCATCCATGAAGCGGACCATGCGGTCGATGGCGTTATCGAGCACCAAGGTGTCCGGATTCAGCAGTAGCAGGTACTCGCCTTGCGCGGCAGCGATGCCCTGGTTGTTGGCATGAGAAAAACCACCATTCACTTCGCTCTGGATCCAGCGCACCTGCGGAAAGCGGGCCGGCACGACCTTCGCGGTGTCGTCCGGCGACGCATTGTCCACCACGATCACCTCGTAGCCGGTCTGTGTCGGGGCCGCATACACCGACTCCAGGCACCCTATGAGGTAGTCCCGGCAGTTGTAGCTGACGATGATGATGCTTACGCGCACCGCTCCCACACACTCCTCCGCGTCCTGATCGCTAAAACAACGACCACAATCTGATGATACCTTAGGCGTCGATCGCTCGTACCACGACTAGTCCAAGGCAAAACTCGCTGGTGAGGGTCTTGCGCGGGGGAGCAAGGAATCGAGCAACGCTAGTCGAGCAGCCCTAGCAAGTAACGCCCATAGCTGCTCTTGCTGAACTCTTCTGCTATGGCGCGCAGCTGCTGGGCATCGATGTATCCCAGCCGATAGGCGATCTCCTCGGGGCACGCAATCTTAAAGCCCTGGCGCTTTTCCAACGTCTGGATGAACGACGAAGCTTCGAGCATCGAATCATGCGTTCCCATGTCGAGCCACGCCATGCCGCGGCCCAAGGTCACGACCTGGAGTTCCCCACGCTCGAGGTAGAGGCGGTTCAGGTCGGTGATCTCCAACTCGCCACGATTCGACGGCCGCAAGGTCTTGGCTAACTTCACCACATGCTCGTCGTAGAAGTACAAGCCGGTGACGGCGTACCGCGACTTGGGATGCTTGGGCTTCTCTTCGAGGCTGATCGCCCGACCATCGGCGCCGAACTCAACCACGCCGTAGGTGCTCGCATCCTGCACGGGATACGCGAACACGATCGACCCGCGCGTGAGCCCCGCCGCTTGGCGAACGCTCTGCGCCAGATCGTGGCCGAAGAAGATATTGTCACCCAACACCAGTGCCGAACGCTGGTCACCAATGAACTTCTCGCCGATCAGGAACGCTTGCGCCAGCCCCTCGGGCCGCGGCTGTTCCGCGTAAGCGATCTGGATGCCCCACTGCGAGCCGTCGCCGAGCAGCTGCCGGAAACGGGGCAGATCCGACGGCGTCGAGATAAGTAGGAGTTCGCGGATACCGGCCAGCATCAGCGTGGTCAGCGGGTAATAGACCATCGGCTTGTCGTACACCGGGATCAGCTGCTTGGAGATGGCGAGGGTCGCGGGGTACAACCGGGTGCCGGAACCACCGGCCAGGATTATGCCGCGCATGATCCAGCAGGCTTCACGCAGAGGTGGGAGGGCTCGATGACGATCACAATGCTCATCTCAGGCACGGCTTCCCGGACCATCGGGCATCGCCGCGCTGCGCGCCGGCCGATAGACCGGCAAATGTTCCGGCGCGACTGCGGCCAGACACGGATATGCCGAATCTCTTGCAGAGAGTAGCGGCTCCCGCAATGGCCAGTCAAGCCGGAGGGCCGGATCGCTCCATAGGATCCCGTGCTCATCCTCCGGATGGTAGAAGTCGCTGCACTGATAGAGGAAGTCGGCAGAGTCGGAGAGCACCTGGAAGCCATGGGCGAAACCGGCAGGAACGTAGATCTGTAAGCGGTTCTCGGCGGAAAGGATCACCTGGAACGCTTTGCCGAAGGTCGGCGAGCCGCGACGGATGTCCACCGCTACATCCACTACTTCGCCATGTGCAACGCGGCACAGCTTCGCCTGCGGATGAACAAGCTGGTAGTGCAGCCCGCGTAACGTGCCGCGGACGGAGTGTGATTGATTGGCCTGGACGAAGTTATCGCTGATGCCGGCCTCGCGCAGGCGATCGGCGCGATAGGTCTCCAGGAAGAAGCCGCGCGCGTCCTCGAAGACCTTGGGCTCGAGCAGCAGAACGCCAGGCAGATCAGTTGTTCGCGTTAGCAACGATTATTCTCTCCGCTGAGGTGTCGACGGCGCCGCACACCTGGCGCATGACCGAGCCCAGCTGCTCGCGCCAGCCGGGAAGCTCGACCCCGAATGTCTTCCGCACCTTGTCGTTCGCGAGCACCGAATTGGCGGGTCGACAGGCGCGCGTGGGAAATTCCGCCGAAGCGATCGGCGTGATGCGCCGCACGGCGAGCGAGGGATTCCCTTGCGCGCGCCGGAACTCTTCAACGATCGCTTCGGCGAAACCGAACCAGCTCGTGGATCCGGCTGCGCTAAGATGATAGACGCCTTGCCGCTCGCGCAGCTTGGCGATCAGGTCGCCACTCTTCAGCGTAGCGAGAATGGCCGCCGTGCCCGCCGCGATCATGCGCGACCATGTCGGTGCTCCGACCTGGTCGGTGACGACGCGTATCTCCTCGCGCGACCGCGCCAGCTCCAAGATACGCAGCATGAAGTTGTTTCCCTGAGCTGCGTACACCCACGAGGTCCGCAGCACCAGGTAGGCCGCGCCGCTCGCCGCCAGCGCCTTCTCGCCTTCCAGCTTGGTCCTTCCGTAGACGTTCAGCGGGCCCGTGGAATCCGATTCTACGTAGGCTCCTGCCTTCCCGCCGTCGAACACGTAGTCGGTGGAGTAGTGAACGACCCCTGCGCCCAACTTCTTCGCTTCGGCGCCGATCACGGCGAGCGCGTCGCGGTTGATGCGCGTCGCCATTTCCGGTTCATCCTCTGCTCGATCCACTTGCGTGTACGCGGCGGCGTTCACGATCAGCGCCGGGGCCAACTTGCGCAGGACGCTGCCCAGGGCATCGGCGTTGGAGAGGTCCGCTTCGGCGCGTCCCAGCGGCACGACCTCGCCGGCCGCCGCCAGCGTGCGCTGCAGCTGGCTTCCAACCTGCCCATCTTTGCCTAATAGGACGATCCGCATCGGAGTTGTTTGCGCCCGGGCTAGCCCAGCGCTCCGGAATACTGCGTCTTAATCCACTCCTTGAACTCACCCCCGGTAACGTCTTGCAGCCAGTGATAGTTATCGAGGTACCACTTTACCGTAGTGCGTACGCCGGACGCGAATGTCTCGTTCGGCTGCCAGCCGGTCTCACGCTGCAGCTTGGAACAGTCGATGGCATACCGCCGGTCGTGGCCGGGGCGATCCTTGACGAACTGAATCAGGCGCTCGTTCGGCGCGCCCGCGGGGCGGAGCTCGTCGAACACACGGCAGATCGTGCGCACAACCTCGAGGTTCGTTTTCTCCGTCTTACCGCCAACGTTATACGTCTCCCCGATACGTCCTTGCCGCAGCACCAGCCGGATCGCATCGCAGTGGTCGATCACGTAGAGCCAGTCGCGCACATTCAGACCGTCGCCGTAAACCGGCAGCGGCAGCCCGCGCATCAGCTGGGTGATGACCAGCGGGATCAGTTTCTCCGGGAGCTGGCGCGGACCGTAATTATTCGAGCAGTTCGTGATCGTGACCGGCAGGCCGTAGGTGTGGAGGAACGCGCGCGCCAGGTGGTCCGAGGCCGCCTTCGAAGCCGCGTAAGGGCTGTTTGGGGCGAACGCTGTCGTCTCCGTGAAGGCCGCGTCGGTGGGACCGAGCGATCCGTATACCTCGTCGGTCGAAATGTGGACAAAGCGGAAGCGCTCGCGGTCCGCGGGCGCCAGCTCATCGCAGTAACGGCGCGCTTGTTCCAGCAAGCGGAACGTGCCGCGGATGTTCGTCTGGATGAACGATTCCGGATCCACGATCGACCGGTCAACGTGACTCTCCGCCGCGAAGTGGACGATCGCCCGCGGCTTATGCTGCTGCAGGAGCCCGCGCACCAGTTCCGCATCGTTGATGTCGCCACGCACGAAGGTATGCGCCGCGCCCTCCGCGATCGGACGAAGGTTCGCCATGTGGCCCGCATAAGTGAGCGAGTCGAGGTTCACGACCGCGGCGCTCTCGCTCTCCAGCCAGCGCAACACGAAGTTCGACCCGATGAAGCCCGCGCCGCCCGTCACCAAGATGCAGTCTTGCATTCCCCTGATTCTTCCCTTCAAGCCGCAGCTCCCGCTCGGCGTCCTGGCCCAGCCTGCTGTCTGGATCCGTGAAGGTCAGACACTACGAAGGTGTGCTTTCGTGGGCTACCAGTTTCTGTTGTACCTTGTAACACAGCTCGGCCCCGCGGAAGTCACGCACTCACTCGGCGTGCTGCAGTGTGCGCGCACATGACAATCTTCATCGGGCGCGCTCCACGTAGGGTCCGTGCTTGCGCGCGGTGTAGTCCACCACGCCCCGCGCGATGGCCCGATAACTGGCCAGTGGATCCGGGTCCAGAAAGCCAATGAAGAAGAGCCGGAGGGTTAAGGCGATCACCGACTTGAGAACAAACCCCGGGAATTCCAGGAAGTACCGTTCCGCCATGTACAGGAAGTTTCGGTACATGTAGTAGCGCCGAACCGGCGAGTGAAGGGCGTAGTACCTGCGAGCGACGCGCGGCAGATCGAGGGAGTCGCCCAGTTCGTGCTGCATCAATGCGGCCGGCACGCGATGCACCGCATAACCAGCGCGACGGAGGCGCAGACAGAAATCGAAATCGATGTAGTCCACGAAGAAACCCTCGTCATATAGCCCGATCTCATCGAACAGGCTGACGCGCACGAGGTTCCCAGAGGTGATCGCGTAGGTGGTCGCCCCGCCCACCACGCCTTTCCCGCTGCTGTTCGTGGTGATCCGCGGTGTTAGACACACTCGGCTCGGATCCTCATCGACCGCTGCCCGATACGCCTCGATCAGGGAACCATCCACCACACTGTCCTGGTCCATGGTCAGCAGCCAGGTGCATCCGATCTGTCGCGCGCGCTGCACTCCGCGATTCAAAGCGCATCCAACGCCCCGGTTCTCTCCCAATCGCTCGACGGTGATACGCGGCTCCCGCTCCAGCGACGCCAGGACATCAAGCGACTCCGCATTCGAGCCGTTGTCCACGATGTGAACGTGCCCAACCTGCCTTCGGAGCGCGTCCGCGGTCTGCCTGGTTTTCTCGAACCCGTTGTAACTGACGACGACCGCCAGCACGTCCTCGAGATTCATGCGCCCTGGCGGTCGGACTGGAGCGGGTTCCTCGGCGATGATCACGTCGCCACTCCCGCTGCCAATCGGGGCTGATCGAATCCCTGCTGGAAGGTGGAGAGGTAGGGCAGCAGACCGACGAAAAAGAGGGTGTCGAATGACCCCAGGTAGGGATCGGAATACGCACCAACGAGCAAACAACCGAGCGCAATGATCAGTCCGAACGGGATAGCCGATCCATCCTTGAATCGCCGCAACAGCTTGAGAACGAACCAAAGGTAGATGGAAAACAGTGCCAGGAGAAACGTCGCCCCCACCAGCCCCGTGTTGAAGAGCAGGGTGTGGTAAGTCAGTTCGTATGTCCAGGGCCGTTGCGAGTTCCGCAGGTAGCCAGCATACCCACCGAAACCCACTCCGAGGATCGGCGATTCCATGAAGCCGTTGATCAAGTACGGCGCCAAGATCGTTCGCTCGTCCTTTGACGAGAAAGCGTACTTGAGATGTTCCACGGACGGAATATCCAATGCATCGTCCGGGAGTATGAACAACATGCTCAGCCCGATGACACCTGCGGCGGCGTAAGCGAGTAGAAAACGCCTTCGGCCTGCCTTCATCAAACCATAGCCGCCCGTAAGCCGAGACAGCAGAAGAACCGCGAACGGCGTGAAGGCGACCAGAAGCCACAACGCCCGCCGACCCGATATCGCCACCAGGATGAGCGACAGCACCAGCGCAAGCTTCGTGAGGATGGAGTTGGCCTTGGAGTCGCCTTCGTCAGTCCGGAACTGCATCGACAGGAGGTACGGTGCGATAAGGAACATGGCGCCGATATTGTGACTGCTTATCACGATCAAGTTGTCACCGATCCCGAACTTCATGGAGAGTTCCTGCCGCATGTCTTCTGAGATCAGACCCGCGTGGTTGATCTCACCATAGAGCCCCACAAAATTAATGATGGGGATCAGGATGCCGGCGATGACCATCGCGGCGTGAATGAGCCGCAGCGATGGCCCCACCCGGAGAAGCGTGTAGAGGACCACAAAAGCGGCGCTCCAAACAACGTAGAGCCTCAAGGCGTCGGTAGCGCCCTCAGCAAAGTTGTCAGGGTGAAGCAACCCTATGACCGCCCACACCGCAGCCGCCAGGCCGAGCCACAGATAGAACAACACTAGCCGGCGATAGACGACAACCTGGGGCCTCCTCAGCGTGATGGACAACAGGGAGGCGATAAGGAACAGCAGCAAGAAGAGGAGCTTGATGGCGACGTAGGAACGAAGCAGCGTCGCCATGGACGCAACGAACATTACGGCCGTCACGGTGGGCCATCGCTCCAGCGCGATAAAGCTTTTCAACTTCATCTGTTCTGCTACTTATGCCAGGCGGGACTTAAGAGGTAGAACTTAAGCAGCCGCAGACGGGCCACAAAATCGGGGTCTTCCCTGGCCTGCTCCAGGGCCTGGGCAAGAAATGCCACGGCAATCGCCACCAGCAAGGCCAGCAGGGTCACGGCCAACACAATGATGCTGCGTTTTGGCCATGAGCGAATCTCGGGCGGCACAGCCTTGTCCAACTGCTGCACCATGACGGGGTCTCGGCCTTCATCGATTCGCGCGAGCTCATATTCTTTCCACAGCAGGTCGAGCAGCGCCTCTTGATACTTCACCTCGCGCACCTTCCGGGCATACTCCAGTCCGGCGGCCGGCACGGTTCCCAGGGGCACTTCTGCGACACCTGCATATCCCCTTTGGCCGGATTCCAGCTTCGCCGCCTGCGCGCGCAACGCAGCCAGCTCCTGCTGGGCACGCTGTAGCTCCGGGTTCTCGGGGGCGGCATACGAGCGCATAGCCTGGAGGGCAACTTCCTTGGCGGCCAACCGCGCGCGCGTCGACGCCAGCGCTTCGATCATCGATTTGGACTGCTCGCTCAACAGGATGAGACCGGTCTTCTCTTGTGTCTCCTTCAGGGACTGCTCCGCCACTACCAGGTCCTCCCTGGACTTCTTCATTGACGCCTCAAAAAACAATCGTCGCTTCGACGCCTCTGATACGGCCAGGGTCTTGAACAGTTTCGACAGTTCATCCGTATACCCATTGGCGAGATCTGCGGCCCGCCGGGGATCGCGATCGGTCACCGAGATCGAGATCACGCCGTCTTTCCCGCTCATGATCATCGTCGCGGCCGCCAACCTGAGGCGGGCTTGCTCATGCAATTCCACCTTGTACACCTGGAGCAGAGAAAAGCGATCGATCAGCGCGTCTCCCACGGTGCGGCTTTGCAGCATCGTGGCGTAAAGATCGCTCCGCGCCTGGCCCATGCCAGACAAGGTATCCAGACTGACTCCCTGGCTCAACAGTCCCAGATTCAACGACTGGCGTTGCTCCGGCGGCATGATCTGCGCCTTGGCGGTGTAGGTCTTGGGTAATAGGAGGGAGAAGATTGCGGCCAAGATAGCGGCGGCCCCTACAAACTTGAGGATGAACGACTTCCGTCTTGCCAGAATGATCAACGGCTCGAGGAAGGATACGCCCGCTTCTTCGCCGCTAGACACCACGGCCACCGGCTCTTCGGCGACCCTAAACTTTTGTTCCGCTTTTTCGGGTTTTCCCATGGACTCCTAGATTCGCAATGAGAATCCCGGCGCGTAGCTGCTGTGCAAGTACGTCTCGCAAGGGTTCAATTTCGCCAAGCCTCAAAGTTCAGTAAAGATCGATCAGGTCAGGCGAATTTGCCAGAATCACCTGCACAAGCGGAGACCACCGATTCAAGGTTTCTGCGGAGTACAACAATAATCTCGTTCTGATTCTGCTCGAAATGCTCAGCATGAAAACCGCCGAGATAGGTTTGGGCGCGTGTAAAGAAATCGAACAGCGCCTGCCTGTCCCATACATGGAAGTGGATGCTATAGTTCGTGGCGACCATTTCCTGCACCCACTTTGCAGCTTTCTCTCCGCTAAACTTGTTGACCAGCGTTGCCCACTCCCAGTAATGCTGCTCGCGGCTCCACTCGGGGCCTTCCTTGTCATCCCGGACCAGATGCTCAAACGGCGTGACCGGCCGCTCACTGTCAAACGTCTGCGTCTTTTCAGGGATGGCATAGTAAAGTACGCCACCAATCTTGAGTTTAGATGAATGGTTGCGAATTGTCCCGAGAGGATTCTGACAATGCTCCAGCATGTGATTAGCAATGACAAAATCTAAGCTGGCGGGGGCGAGGCTAGATAACACTTCTCCATCATCCACCGCTTCAACGTTGGCGATGCGTCTCCACTTGAGCTCGGGATACCGCTTGCGGAGCTGGGCAGTAGTCTGATAGTCCACGTAGCGAACGCGAGACTTGCTGCCTACGGGCAATGCCCGCTGTAAAGCGCCGATTTCGATGCCTTCGCCGGCAAGGAACTGATCGCTGACCCTGCGCCGCGCGGCGCGGAACTCGAAGTGGCGCCGGGTTCTGGCTAGCAACGACAACCGGAGTTCCTCCCGCTGTTACAAGCTAGCATTGTTTATAAGCGACTCGTTGATGCGCACGATCATCTCGGCGGCCCGCCCCGGCGTCAGCTCAGCCACGTATTCGACGCCCACCCGCCCCATCTCGGCGGCAAGGACTGGATCTCGGAACAGACGGCAAACCGCATCCGCGATCTGTTGCGGCGAGCTTCCGTCGATGATGAACCCAGTCTTCCCGTCGAGGATGGCATCAGAAACACCGCCCGCATTGCCGCCAATCACAGGTTTGCCGTTCGCACTGGCCTCCAAAAAGACGGTGGGACACCCCTCGGTTTCGCGGGTTTTCGGCAGGAAACGGTGAGGCATCACGAAAACGTCAGAGATCTGGTAGAGGCACGCGAGCTCTCGGTCGTCGACCCCGCCCAAAAACAGGACGTGGTCCTGAAGACCGGCTTGGGATACGTGGTGGCGTAGAGTCTCCTCCTCGGGCCCTTGGCCCACAATCACATACCGAGTCTCCGGGAACGACTGCAAGATCTGGGGCAGCGCCTCAACCACCGAAGCATGCCCTTTGCGGTTTACCAACCGGCCAACGGTCAACAAGACACGATTGCCCTGCAAGCCGTGTCGGCGACGAACGGTTTCGATCTCATCGGCGCTCGCAACGATGACCTTTTCCAGGCCGACACTAGGCAGAACCTTGTGAATGCGCTGGGGCTGAACTCCCCGCTCGACGAGCAAGTCACGCGTGTAGTCGCAGACGGTGACCACCGCACCCGCGTTTCGCAGGATCCGAAGATAAAGAAAGTAGTGTATGGGCCGGGTGCTCAGATACGTGATCTCCTCGGCGTAAGTGTACACCAGGTAAGGAACGCCCAGGATCCGGTTCGCGACCAGCGCCGCCAACCCAGCGACGTTGTGCTCCCCGACGTGCACGACCTGCGGCGCCTCCCGCAGGATCAACCAAAAGGCAGCAACTGGCCAGAGGACATATTCCAGGAGACGACGCAGTTTGCCCACATCGTAGGCCTTCGCTACATGGATGATGAATCTGTGCCTGACGACGCGCTGGGGAAGCCCGCGGTCAAATGCCGGGGCGTGCTCCGGCTCTGCATCCGCGGTCTGCACGACCACGCTGTGCGGTGGCAGATGAGACACGATCGAGGACAGGTACTGGGAAGAACCAGCGGCGGCAGGCGGCGGAAAGCTCGCTGCGACAAGCAATATCTTCAAGAAAGCACCGACGCTCGCTGCAGGTTCATTTCCGCGAGCCAGCGGACGGTCCTTGCAAGGCCTTCTTCCAGCGAAACCTCTGGAGCGAACCCGATCTTGCGGATCTTAGAGATGTCCGCGTACCAGCGAAGCACCTCGCCCGGAAGTGGCTCGCCGCTGGGAGAGATGGGGATATCGGGCTGTCCCATCAAGCCCGCAACTTTCCGGGCCAGGTCGATGACCTTGACCGCGATCCCGCTGCCAAGATTGTAGTTCTCGCCCGGTTCCCCATGAGTAGCGATCCGAACCAGACCCCGAACAGCATCATCTATATACAGGTAGTCCCGGACCTGCGTGCCGTCTCCCAGAATCGAAAGCTCCGAGGGATTGTTCCGTAAGCGCTGCACCAGGTCGTAGATCACAAAGCGATTCATCCCTATGCCGTAAACGCTGAACATTCTCGCTACCTTCACATTGAGTCCGTACGATCGGTGATAGGCCGCGGCATAGGCTTCGCCGGTCGCTTTGCCGGCCGCATAAGGGGAGGTCGGACGAACATAGGCCGTCTCGGACAGGGGCGATCTGCTGCTCGGGTCGAAGACGGAGCCCGTCGAGGGAAAGATCACCTGGCAATCCGCCTTACGCACGGACTCCAGAACCTCGAACCAGGCGCAAACACCATCCTCAAAGTCGGCTCTTGGGCTGTGCACGGAGCGTGGAACGCTCCCCCCAGCAGCCAGATGAAATACTACCGTATGCTTGTCGAGCAGGTCGTCCAGCACTCCCTGCCGTGTCACATCCAGGACGTGTGCAGGACAACCAAGGTCCGGCAGTGGCCGCCGGCTGACAGCCACCACTTCCCTCGCTGTCCCTTTCAAATATTGGACCAGGGCGCTGCCGATGAAGCCACCTGCGCCGGTGACTACTGCTCTTTGAATGGACCTTTCCATCAGTTATACGGAAATGCCTAACTCCTTGATCTTCACCACGCGTCCATCATCGAGGCTGTAGACCTCCAGGTCTTCGATCGCTTTCAAGTTTGTCTGGAAATCTGCGAAGGTCAGCCTGCCGGCACGATCATGGGCTTCACGAAACTGGGAACGACGGTAGGCATCGGCAGGGGCGACGGGCAGATCCCCGGCCAGATCGTCGCGCACAAACAGCGCGTTATTGCCGGCCCGGTTCGAACCCACCAGCGAATACCCCTTCCGTCGTCCCAGGGCGTGGAGAGCTGCAAGCGAAGCACCGTAATAGAGGTGCGAGAAGTGCGCCTCTCTCCGCGTAAACGACGGAGTATAAGGGATCGTCACTCGCGCAGACCGGCCGAACAGGCTGTTGTACTCGCAAACCAAGATCCTGGGGGAAACGCAGTCGATGGCTTCCCACACCCAATAATCGTTCCCGTCAATGTCGATGGAAAGCAGGCCGATGTCGCCACTGATGCCATGTTGGGTCAGTAGCTCGTTTATATTCTCACGCGTCACAAACGAGCATTCTGCTTTCAGATTGTAGCCCCAGTAGATAGGGTCTCTGCGAATGAAGGCGACGTTCTCTGCGCTGCCATCCATGACCAGACCCGACCACTGCCGATTGACCAGAAGAAACCGGGTATTGGACTCGAGATAATTCTCCACCCCAAATTCCACGAACACTTTGTTTGCGATCGGGACCTTGTTCAGCAGAAACTCGATCAGCCCGTCCTCCCCCCATTGGGAGAACACGCGGAATTCCGCGTCGTTCAGTGTTGCCGGGGGCTGGGTGGCCAGCTGGCGGGCCTCGATCCGACCGAGTGCCTCCTGGACCCGTTGCAGACGCCGATGGTTGTCGCTGATGGTGGCGATCACCCGCCGAAGCCTCTGGACGATTGTCATGTCTAGATTTCGCGGATTCGAACCGCCGGAATACCCGCCACTATAGTGTAATCAGGAACATCTTTGGTCACCACCGCATTGGCTCCCACGATCGCGTTCCTTCCGACCGTGACACCGGGCAGGATGACCGCTCCGATCCCGATCCAACAGCCGGAGCGCAGCAGGACTGCACCCTTGAACGAGTCTCCCTGCTGCACGATGGGAAGATCCCGGTCGCCGAAGTTGTGATCTGCATCGCTGATGTAGACGCGATCGGCGATCAGCACGTGGTCTTCCAACACCACTTGCTGCCAGGCGTTGATGTGCGCGAAACGCCCGATGTAGGTCCCGCTTCCGATCACCAGCGACGGTCCGCCGTCGCTGCGTCTTCCTTTGCTGTTGAGCCACGAGTACTCACGGATGAGCACGTTGTCGCCAACCTGGATGCCGCCAGGGCCGACCACCGTCGCCGGTGGCCGGATACGCGATCTCTTGCCCCAACTCGCGACTCTGCGGCCGATCATCCAGCTGTAGAGCAACGTCATCACACGCGAGAACAATGTCCAAGTCCTCCTTCGAGGGCTACGGCTTCGCGCAGTCGTTGGTCGTTGGCGTCATGCGCCTCCGCCACGGTACCGCGGTGTCACTTCGCCATCGCTTTCGGTCTGCGGTGCTGGGGCAATTGCAGAAGGGCGATGGGAATATTCTCATCGATGGCGGTCAGCACGTCCTGAACGACTCCGCTCCTATACAACTCTTCGGGAGGCAGGTTCCCCCAGGCCGCGAAACTTTCGGGGCCGAAATCGCCCGCAACCCAGTTCGAGCACTGTGCGAGGTAGTAGCAGCACATGGCGGTCTCGGCTTGTTCGTTCGTCACTGGGTGCGCGCCGTGGATCGCCTGGCCCAGCATGTCAAAGTACTCTTTCCGGCTGCCTGCCTTAAGCACAAATCCCAGTGCGGCATAATACGAGTCCGAGGCGGTGAGGACCGTCTTCTTTATTGCCGCCGCTTCTATGCCCACCGTGGAGGTATGCACCAGGACCACCTTCGCGCGCTCCAGCAGCTCGTACGTGTTCACTGGATCCGACGGGGCCACAAACCTCAGGCGGGGATGAGCACCGACGCTGCTCGATAAGAGCTTGCGGTAATCATCACTGGTACGCGCGATCTTCAAGCGCTCCGCCGGGTGCTGTCGCACCACCACCGTTTCCTTCGTGTTCGCCAGCAACCACTCCACCGTCTCCACCAGCCATTGCGTGCTGTTCTCGAAGACCGGGTTCCGGCCGAGTGCCGATGTATCCCACGAGGAATTCAAAGCGATCACGACCGGGCGGTCATCGCCCGGGAGCGTGGAACCCAAAGCTGCGACCTGGGATCCGAACTTGTCCACGCCGGCGCGGCGGCGATGCAGTTCCGCGGATGCCTCGGTGAGGATCGCTTCGCGAAGCGTCGGCTCCTGCGGAAGCTTTGCCAGCGCATGTGGCACGTCAGTGAGTTGGGCCGCGATGCCGTCGGTAGACAGCATCGACGTGCCCGGCCCTCCGGAGTCAAATGTGCAAACGCGAATGGCTCGCTCTCGTCCGATCTCATACCACAATCCACTCGAGCTATACATCCCGCCCGCAACCACAAGGTAGTCGAACCGGCGCTGCGCCAGCAGGCTCGCAATGCCCGCTTCGGCGTTTCGCAGTTGCGCCTCGGTCAAGGCACGATAGTGCTCCCTACCCTCTTGTTTGGTCTCGCCGCGCAGAAACCAGATCGCGTTGAAGATTGCGAGGCGCCGGCTGCGCGGAGAAGGCGGCAGCCCTTCCCCGGCGGCGTGGGCAAAGTCACTCAGCCAGAGGACGGGAAACCGTTCTCCCACCAACGTGAGGACCTTGCGGATGCTGTCCAGCACTATCTGCCATTCCCGCGCTTGGTTGCCGAACGGCAGGTCGTCGCAAATAAATGTCACGGCCTTGCCTGTTCTCTGGGCAAGGAACAGCCCGAGAGCGATGGAGTACCAGGGCACAGCGGTCATCAGCCAGGGTTGGACCACGACCGCGCCCCTCGCACTCGCATCCTGCGTCCGCGCGTTAGCTGCAAGCCAGCTGCGCACGAACCGCTCAAACGCGGCCGCGTTGCGACGCCAGATCTGGCGTCCTCGCGTGAAGCGGCGAAGCTTGTTGATATAGGCTTTAGCTCTCAGCATAGGCCCGCTCGAGGTTCCATCCATCAGCCAGTCGAACTCGCCGCGGCACCAGAGGCAACCGGGCGCAGCCGCCTGACGATTGGAGTCACCAGCAGTCCGACCAGCAAGAACTTTACCAAGAGACCTGGAACCATCCCCAAACGACCGTTCAGGAACACGCTGAACGCGACGACGGCTGCGGAGCCCAGCACATACCACCAAAGCGACGCCTCGATGCGAAAGGCCATCATCTTCCGCGCCACTAAGAACGTCGCCATGGCGACAACCGATGAGGTCAAGAGGACAGATAAAACCGCCCCATAGATCCTCAGGGAGGGGACCAACCAGACGTTCGAGAGTACCGAGACTAGACCCCCCAGCAGCGAGATAGAGAGCGACAGATTGGGGCGATGGCAGTACAGAAGCACCGAATCACTGAGCATGGAGAACGAATAAATCAAGTTTGAAGCTGCCAGGATCAAGAACAAGTAGTAGCTATGGCCGTACGAGCGCGGAGCCACGATCGACAGTGCTTCCGAAGCGAACGATAACACAACTGTCGTGCCCAACAGCATGCAGGGAAAATAGATCCGGCCCAGACGAGAGACGATCTCGGCGACGCCGTCTGCGGGCGCCGAATAGATGATCGGCTGAAACGTCTTTCCAAATGCCAGGCTGACCAAGGTGATGACAAGTGCCAGTTGCTGTGCCAGGCCGAAAAAGCCGACCTGCGCCAGGTCCACATGTCGCTGCAAGAACACGATGCTGAACTTGTTGATGAAGAAAAAGGCAAAGTATCCAACCACGACCGGGATCCCGAACTTGAGCGAGACCGCGACGTGCTCCCACTGAAAGCGCCAACGCAATCTCGGCAAGAGGAGTACCAGCACCACCAACCAGGTCACCAGGCTGGTCAACACCACGCCGTAGAGCAAACCGATGACGCCCGCCTTGAAGACGACCAACAGCAGCACCACCAGGAGCGTAAGCAACAGCGCTGAGCCCGCCTGGATGGCGACGAAATACCCGGCTCTTTCCTCCAGCCGCAGCAAGATGGTGAACAGGGCGGGCACAAAGGCAAAGAAAGCAAGCGCGAAGGCAAACCACATGAAGGGCTGCGCGGGGACGCCGGGCGAAAGCAGGCGCCACACTGGGCCGCCCGCCAGCCAGAACAGCGCGAAAACCACGGCAGCCAGCAGAAACTGAAAGATCAAGATCGAGCCGAGATACTCAGCCTCCTGCTGCTTGGCCCGATAGATGAAGTAGACGCGAGAGACCGCGGAGATCAATCCGAATTGCAGGAGGTAATTAAAAATGTCGGAGTTGGTCTTGGTGACGACGAAGACTCCATACGCCGCCGGGTCCAGATGCCTGGTGTACAACGGCAGTAGAAGCAGGCCTCCCACCGCCAGCACGAGGAAGTCTCCTCCACCGTAAGTCACAATGCTGGTGATGAGTCTTTTTCGGTCCATGTCGCTCGCCGTTCAGGCTTCGGTGCGGAGGGCGCAGCCGGCACCCAGTTCGCAAGGTACTGCGTCGAGCGCCTCGGGACACCGCTGCGCTTCTGCCGGATGAATCACAGTGCGGTTGTGGTTCCTTCAGCATGGTCGCGCTGCGACAGCAGGAAAGCCGCGTAGGCAAGATCGGCTTCAGAGTCAATGTCGACGGAACGGCCGCAGGGCATCTCGTACCCGATCGCCTCCGGGGTCAAGAAACTTCGATTCGCCAGCAGCCAGCGGCACTCAGCCACGTACACCGCGCCATTGAGTCGCCACAAGGGCATGCCGGTATGAGCGGCCGGCTCCACCGGGAACAGGCGCCCGCTGTCTTCCATCCTATAAATCACCTGGGCACCATGTTCGAGGCGTGTCACCGAGACGCAGGCCGGAGCCTTGCGTGACAGACACAGCGAGATGCAGCCGTCGATGTCTTCCGCCACCCGCAGCGGCGAGGTCGGCTGCAGCAGCACCACGTAGTCAAAATCCGGTAGTTGCGTGATCGCATGGATGACGGTGTCGACCCCAGGAGTAAGATCGTCCGCCAATTCCCGCGGCCGCACGAACGGGGCCTCGCATCCCCATTGCCGCGCCGTCGCGATGATCTCTTCGTCTTCGGAGGAAAGGATTAGGCGGTCGAGCCGCTGCGACCGCTTCCCTGCCTCGATGGCCCAAGCCACCAAGGGCCTGTCTCCCAGCGTCCGGAGGTTCTTGCGAGGGATCCTCTTGGAGCCGCCGCGCGCAGCGACCACACCCAGAAACGTGCGTCCATCCATCATGGGAACACGGTGTCGAATTCGCCGATGGCTTTCGCCAGGTCGGAATGCTGCCCGACGTCGAGCCAATATTCCCTCAGCGGGAACACAACCGTGGAGCGGTTTTGCTGGACCAGCCCCTCGAACAGACTCGTCATATCGAAGACCTGGTTCGGCGGCACCAGTTCTAGCGCCTCGGGCTCGAGGACGTAAATACCGGCGTTCACAAACACCTTCCGTGACGGTTTTTCCTCGATCTGCAGGATCTGGTGCCCGTTCAGATGGATCACGCCATAGGGAACCTGCTCGGTATGTTCACGAACGCACATCGTGCCGCGGGCGCCGCACTGCAGATGAAACTCCAGCAGTTGAGCGAAGTTGACCTTGGTGAGCACGTCGCCATTCATCACAATGACGGGATGTTTCGGAGGTTGCGGCAAGAGCGACAGCGCCCCTGCAGTCCCGAGCGCCGCCTCTTCCCGCAGGTACTCGATGGAGACACCCCAGCGACTCCCGTCTTGAAAATGTTCCATGATCGTTTCCGCGCGATAATTGACGCCGATGTAGAACTGGTGGAATCCGTGGCGGATGAAGCTGGCCAGGATCGTCTCCAGGATCGGGCGTCCGCCGATGTGCAGCATGGGCTTCGGAGTCTCTTCGGTCAGTGGGCTCAGCCGCCTGCCCAGTCCGCCCGCCATCAGGATCACCCAATTTGGACGGCTCGGCGGATTCATCAACTCATCCAGCACTTCGAGCCCCACCAGCCGCCCCGCACCGTCCACGATGGGGATCTGGTGGATCTGTTTCTGCCGCATGGTGGCCAGGATCAGGTCGCGATCGCCCCCCGGACCGATGCACGTCGGGCTCGCGTTCATGACCTTCTCCACCGGCTCATCCAGCGACACGCCCTTGAGGAGTCCGCGACGGATATCGCCATCCGTTACGGTCCCCAGCAAGCGACGGTCTGCAGTCACCACCAGCGCGATTTGCAGAGAACTCTCGTCGAGCGTGCGGATGGCCGCACGCAACGAGACGCCGGGTTGGATACAGGCTGAAAGCCACGCAGACACAGCTATACGCTCCCTCGTACAAATCGCGGAATGGTCGCGGAAACAATCACGGTTTTCTCGACCATTATCGCCTACGCACGGGACAGGGGCTTAGCCGGTACGCCCACCACCGTGGCCCCCGGCGGCACGTCTTTGGTGACCACCGCACCTGCGCCAATCGTTGCGGCGTCGCCGATTTTCACGTACTGGAGGATTTGAGCGCCCGTTCCGACGAGGACTCCCCTCCCCATCTCGACACCACCTGAAACGTTAACGGTGGGATTCAAACAGCTGCCTTCGCCGATAATCGCCTCATGCCCGATCGTACAGGACAGGTTGACCATCGAGTAGCGGCAGAATACAACGTCAACGGTCGCAATATTGCCCGCGCAAAGCGTCACTCCAGGTTCCACGCGGCAGGAAGCGGCCTGCCAACGGATCGAGGGGTGCACCAGCGCGGGGAGCGCGTCATCGCCACGGCGTTGCGTGATGAGTTGACCGAGTCTCAGGCGTAGCGCCGGATCGCCCAACCCAAGCGCGGCGGCCGCTCCCTCGGGAGCCCGCTCCAGCCACTCGTCTTCCGCAGTCAGTTCCGTCACTGACTCGTGCGCAGCCGGGTGCGAGGGATCGCGCACCACGTATCCGCTGAACACCCAGGGCGCGCCGGCAGCGGCGAGGTCCTCGATCAGCCATCGCACTTCGCGGGCAAAGCCGCCTGCTCCAAAAACCGCTATTGGGCGCATCGACACTCCTATTCCACCTGGTAGCGCAGCTTCCACTCGCCTTGCTCTTTCTTCCACAGGTGGGGCGAGCGGAAGCGGTCCGCGTTGGCCAGGAATTCCTCTTCGCTCATGCTGAGGTATTCGAGGATCTCCTTGAAGTACCGTTTGGGAAACTCCCCGTCGAAGCGACGGACCAGCGCCACACCTTCTTCGCGCGTGAGGTGGCGGTTACGGATCTCCTGAGAGGCGTCATACGTCGCGCGGCCGATGCCGAATTTCAAGAATGTTGTCCAGTAGTGGAAGCCATCGATCTTGTCATCCAGGCTGTTGTACTTGCTGTACGTTCCCTCGGTGCGTTCCTGGTTGGCCTGGAAGCCGGTGTGTTCGACGGCGCAGTAATACGCCTCTTGCGGCACCCACTTCACGTAGTAGCCGAGGTAGTGGAATTCGATCCCGGCCTCTGCCAGTTGCTCCGAAGGAGCGGGCAGGTAGGGATTCAGGTCGTTGGGTGTGAGCCCGTGCGTCCCCAGGAGCTCCTTCATTGCCACGCCGCCGAGCGACAGTTCGGAGCGGCCGTCGTAGCGCAGCTGGAACCCGGGGCTGAGTTTCTCGTCGCCGAAGCGACTCTTAGTGAACGGTACACGTTCGCCGTACTGGCCCGGCATCTCGCCGTAGAACACCAGTTTGAGACCGAACTTCAGGGCCATCTTGGGAGCGAACGTCTTCTGCCCTACGATAAAGGGTTGGAAGGGATGCAGCAGGTTCAAGACGGCGAGCCGGGTCAGCAGCCGATGGACCCGGCCGTTGGGGGTGAACAAGAAGTTATCGAAGCCGCCCTTGTGCACCCAGTTCTGAAAGTTCTGCCAGCCGATATCGGTGTACAGATGCGGGGCCCACGTACACGTGAGGGGATGCATGCCGTAACGATGTTTCAGCAGGTATGAGGCCATGGCGCTGTCCTTGCCGCCGCTGCCGGGCACGAGCACGTCATAGGAGCCGTCGCTACTGCGAAAACGGTCCAGCAGTTGCACCAACTCATCCTCGCGCTGCTTCCAGTCGATCTCGTCGAAGATCACGTCCATCTGGCGACAGGCGAGGCAGATGCCGTCCTCGTCGAACTCCAAAGTCTCTTTCTTGGACTCGCGCGTGTGGGCGTACTCGTTGCTAGAGAGCGGGCGTTGGTTAGAAAAGACGCATCGCTTGCAGAACTTAACCTCAGGGGGCAGGCCGAAGTACGCTTCCCGCTTTTCTACCTTGGATACTTGCTGAGACATCTATTGTGCGGCTCCTTTTTCGATGCGCTCACCGACTCGCGCACGCAGATTGCTGTAAATCAGCAGACCCTCGGCGCCGCTGCGCTCGGGGTGAAACTGGCAGCCGAAGACCGAGCCCGCGGCCGCGCTCGAACAGAACTCTACGTCGCCGTAACGCGTGGTGGAAAGAACCACTTCCGGCGCCGACGGCTCGACGATGTACGAGTGAACGAAGTACATGTAGCCTCCGTCCGCGACGCCGGCTAGCGCGGTCCCCTCCCAACTGCCGTCACCGGCGCTCCGCACCTGGTTCCAACCCACCTGCGGCACCTTCAGCCGGCGCCCTTTTTCCGTCGGCGCGCCCAGCGACCGCACCCGACCCTCGATCACGCCGAGGCCGCGATGGATGCCGAACTCCTCGCTCTCACTCATCAGCAGCTGGAAGCCGAGGCAGACTCCGAACAGCGGCTTGCCCTGCGCCACCGCGTCGAGGATGACCGCGACCAGGTCGAGCCGCTCCAGCGCGGCCATGGCGTCACCGAAGGCACCGACGCCCGGCAGGATGACCGCGTCGGCAGTCAAAATCTCGCGCGCCACCGAAGTCACCGTCGCTGCCATCCCCACCTGTTCACATGCCATGCGCACGCTGAACAGGTTTCCCAGCCCGTAATCCACGATTGCGACGCTGTCAGGCATGGACCGCCTCGCTCACCGGACGGCACTCGATGCCCTGCTCTGCCAGGTGGCGCTTGATCTCCGGCAGCGTCGCGCCCGCCAATCCCCGGAAACTCTTCCCGCTGACGAGGTAGTCGCGATTCCCTTCGCCCAGGAACTCGTCCGGAGCGGCCGGATGCTCGCGGACATAGCGGTAATGCAGCATCGAAGCGAGCGCGACGGCATCGGCGTGGCCCTCGCGGATGACCTCCGTCACGTGTTCGACCTTCCCCGCGCCGCCACAGGCGATCACCGGGATGGGAACGCTGGTGGCGATGCGCCGCGTCAACTCCAGGTCGAATCCCTTCGCCGTCCCTTCGCGATCGATCGCGGTGACCATCAACTCGCCGGCGCCGAGATCCGCAGCGCGCATCGCCCACTCGCAAGCATCGAGACCGGTGTGCTCGCGACCGTTGTCAGTGTACGCCTCGTAGCTGCCGTTGGATTTGCGGATCGCTTCGATGGAGACGAGGATGGTCGAAGCTCCGAACTGCCGGGCGGCCTCGCGGATGAACTCCGGCTTACGGATGACAGCTGTGTTCAGCGAGACCTTGTCGGCGCCCGCCCGCAGGACGCGGCGAATGTCGTCCAGCGTGCGCAGGCCGCCGCCGACCGTGAGCGGGATGAAGATCTCGCGCGATGTCCGCTCCACGATCTCCAACAGGCTGTTCCGGCCGTAGAGACTGGCCACAACGTCCATGTACAACAATTCATCGGCGCCGCTCTCGCTGTAGAAGCGGGCGAAGCGCTCGGGCCGCCCCAGGACCCGAAGTCCTTCCAGGTGAACGCCCTTCACCAGGTTCGGGCCCTTGATGTCGAGGCGCGGTATGAGCCGGATATTCATTGCGCGAAATGGATCGACGTAGCTTTATTTCGACACCGGGTCTCATGCCTTCGCCGGAGAAGCAGCGCAGGCTTAGGTATCGACTCCGATGTAGAAGAGTTTACTCATTTCACTATGGATCTGCCGTCTGCGTCAATCCGCGACACCGGGAGTGCCGTGAGGTCAGAGAACTTCTTGTGCACCAGCTGGTCGAGCGCCGCGCGCTTCAGCACGTCCACGATCCTGCTCGCGGCGTGGCCGTCGCCGTACGGGTTGCGGATGCCCCGCAGCGACTTCCGGAACTCGGGTGCGAGTACCTGCTTGATGGCGGCCGAGATCGCACCTCGCTCCGCCGGAACGTGCAGCACGTTCTGGGCGTGAACACGTCCGCGCTGGCGGTCGCCGATGTTGACCACCGGCAGCGCGAAGCTGGCGGCCTCGATGATGCCACTCGACGAGTTTCCCACCATCACCGCTGCCAGCTTCATCATGGAGAAGTAGGCCTGCGTCCCCAGGTTCACGACCAGGCGCGTGTTGGCACGGGACGCCACGAATCGCTCGATCGCTTCGCGGATCTCCCGGCCGGCGGTGTCAGCGTTGGGCGCGGTGAAGACAATGGGCATCTTTATCGAGTCCAGCGCCGCCAGCAACTCCTGGACGTGGTGCGACGTCCGCTGGTAGTCGAGCGTCTCCGGATGGAGAGTGACTAACATGGGCGACGGCTCCAGTTTCATCCCGAACAGCTGTTCCAGTGCTTCGCGCCCCAGCAGTTCAAGTGCAGGGATATGGTCTAACCCAGGATCGCCGGTGACGTGTATCCGCCAAGACTCCTCGCCCATCTGCAGCACCCGGGCCCGTGCCGCTTCGGTGGTGACGAAGTGCAAGTGGCTCATCTTGGTGATGGCGTGGCGCATGGCGTCATCGATTGCGCCCTCGGTGAGGTCGCCCCCGGCGATGTGCGCCACCGGGATGAGGAAAGGCAGCGCCGCCGCCACCGCCGCCAGGATCTCGAAGCGATCGCCCAGCACCAGCAGGAGATCCGGCTTCTTGCGGGCGTAGACCTGGCTGAAGCCCACTACACCCAGTCCCATGGAGCGCGCAATGCCTTCCGGCGTGTCGGCGGAGAGCTCGATGTCGACACGCTCAGCGATGGGAAAGCCATCCGACTCGATGACCTTGACCGTCATGCCGTGCTCCTCCGAAAGGTGCATGCCCGTGACGAACAACCGTAGTTCGAGTTCCGGATCCGTGCAGATCTTCCGCAGGATTGGCACGTAGATGCCGTAGTCAGAACGTGCCCCGGTGACCACGCCGATGCTTCTCATGAAAACATTTCCAGGGTCAGCAACGTTCCGGGCGCGATGTCGTGCAGCGCCCGGCGCCCGATCAGCCGCGCCCTCTGCGCCGGCGGCATCCCGGTTCCGGGACGCAAGATGGCGACGTGCTGTTCTTCGACCACCGTGCCCGCGGGCAGCGCACAGGCGGCGACCAGGCTGCGCCGGGCGACGCGCGCGGTGTCCTCTTCCTCTGGCATGCGACGTTTCCGCCCATCGCCCAGTGCCGATTCCACCAGACGGATGCCGCGCACCAGCGCGGCAAACTCGTCGGGCGGGAGCGACGCGCGGTGGTCCGGCCCGGGAAGATCGCGGTCCAGGGTCAGGTGCTTCTCGATGATGCAAGCACCCAGTGCCACGGCGGCGAGTGCGACTTCGATGCCGAGGGTGTGATCAGAAAAGCCGATGGGAACCTGGAATTGCTGCGCCATGGTATGCATCGCCCTCAGGTTCGCGCTCGTGGCCGCAGCCGGATAATCGCTCACACAATGCAGCAGTGCGAGCTTGGTGTTGCCTGCGCGACGGATCACTTCGACCGCACTCTTGACCTCGTCCATCTCCGACATGCCGGTCGAAACGATCATCGGCTTGCCTTTGCGGACCAGGTATTCCAGGAAGGGCCAGTTCGTGATCTCGCCCGAGGCCACCTTGAATGCCGGCACACCCAGGCCGTCGAGCAGGTCGGCGCTCTTGGGGTCGAAGGGAGTGGAGAGGAACAGGATCCCGAGCGCTCGGCAGTGCGTGGCGAGTTCCGCGAACGCTTCCGGCGACAGCTCGAGCCGCTGGACCATCTCCAGTTGCGTCCCGGCCTCGCCCGTGGCCTCGATCTGGTACTTCGCCTTTGCCGCGGCGGGCGAAACGACTTCGTCAGCCTGGAACGTCTGGAACTTGACCGCGTCGGCGCCGGCGGCACGAGCAGCATCCACGAGCTGCTTCGCCTTCTCCGAGCTGCCGTTGTGGTTCACCCCCACCTCGGCGATCACGAAGCACGGCGCGCCTGGCCCGACTTGGCGTCCGGCGATCTCGATAGGCTTCAGCATCGTTCGGCGCTCACAGGATCCGGCGTGCGCCCGCCGTTCACGACCCACCTCACATCTGCCTGCCTAGGACCGCGCTGCTGGGAATACTGACCAGGCGGGCCTCAATATCCTCAGCTACGCTCAGATCCATCTTGGGGCAGTCGCGGAACATGGGCAGGTGGTGCATCAGCGTCCATGCCGGACGGGTCATGAGGCCACTCTCATTGGTGGCCTGCACCAATGCATCGCGCTGGTGTGCGTATTCGCGATCCAGAAGAATACAGTTCAGCCAGTAATTGCTGCGGCTGTTGGCCGGCTCGGTGACGAACCGCACGTTAGGAACGTCCGCGAATAGCTGTTGATAGCGCTCGCTGAGTGCGCGCTTCGAGCGCAGAAAATCAGGTAACTGCTCCATCTGCGCGCACCCCAGCGCAGCGTTGATGTTGGGCATCCGGTAGTTGTACCCGACCTGATCATGGACAAACGCCCACTGGTGCCGCAGCCGCGCGGTCGTGGTCGCATGCTTGACTTGCTGGGCCAGCTCTTCGTCGTTGGTCAGGACTGCGCCGCCCCCGCCGGTGGTCACGATCTTGTTGCCGTTGAAGCTCAGTGCGGCAAGCCGTCCCACATTCCCGGTGTGTTTCCCCTTGTAGTACGAACCGAGCGACTCGGCCGCGTCCTCGACCAGGGGAATGGAGAACTGACGGCAGACCTCGCTCAGGGGATCGAGATCCACCGGGTGCCCGAAGGTGTGCATGGGCATCACCGCGGCAATGCGCGACCCGGTGAGCCGGTTGCAGCAAGTGCCTTCCTTGACCTCGGCAATGTCGCGGAGATAGTCCTCCAGCTTCCGGGGATCAAGCCCGAGTGTCGCTATTTCGCTGTCCGCGAAGTGGGGTTTGGCGCCGCAATAGGCGACCGCGTTAGCGGTGGCTACGAACGTCAGGGTCGGAACGATCACCTCGTCGCCGGGCTGCACGCCCACCGACCGGAGGCAGATGTGCAGCGCCGCAGTACCGTTGGTGACAGCGATGGCTCGCCGCGCGCCGGTGAATTCGGCCAGCATCTTCTCGAAGCGCTCGACGAAGGTACCTGCCGAAGACACCCACCCGGTATCCAGGCACTCCTTGACGTAGCTCCACTCGCTGCCGGCAAAGCGCGGCTCGTGCAGCGCCACGTCCTTAGCCTCAGGCGGCAGCGCCTGGCGGATCGTGGCGACGACGCGCGGGATATCCACGCCCGCTGTGCGTTTAGAGGTTGTAGATGTCAGACTTGAAACCCTCGAGGTTGTGGGCATCTGTGAACCAAGCGATCGTCTCTTTCAGGCCGCGACCGAATCCTTCCCGTCCTGCGTACTCTGGTTCCCATCCCAGCACTTGCTTGGCCTTTCTATTGTCAGCCCAGAGTCGCTCCACTTCGCTTTTTTGCGGGCGGAGGCGAACGGCATCCGTCTCGATCTCGACCTTCACTCCCATGATCTGGGAGATCAAGTCCACGGTCTCGCGGATCGAGATCTCGAAATTGCTGCCCAGGTTCACGACCTTGCCTACCGCTTCGTCTGATCTGGCCATCGCCACGATGCCGCGCACGGTATCTTTGACGAAGCTAAAATCGCGGGTTGGCAAGACCGAGCCCAGCTTCACCCGCTTCCCCCCGTTGGCGATCTGCGTGATGATGGTTGGGATCACCGCTCTCGCGGACTGCCTAGGTCCGTAGGTATTGAAGGGACGGACGATGGCGATGGGGACGTTAAACGAGCTGTAGAACGACATCGCGATCTGGTCGGCGCCAATCTTCGTGGCTGAGTACGGCGACTGCCCTTGCAGTGGGTGCTCCTCGGTGATGGGGACGAACTGCGCCGTCCCATAAACTTCACTGGTCGAGGTGTGGACTACCTTCTGGACGCCGAGATCCTGCGCCGCCTGCACGATGTTCAGGGTCCCACGAACGTTCGTCTCTACGTACATGCTGGGCGAGTGATAGGAATACGGGATCGCGATCAGCGCCGCGAGATGCAGGACTACGTCGCATCCCCGCATCGCGACTTGAACGCCATGGGGATCACGGATGTCGCCGGCGAAGACGTCGAGTGATTTCTTGATCTCGGGCGCGGCGTGGTCCAGCCAGCCCCACGAATTGAAGGAATTGTAGAAAACGAAGGCGCGAACATCACAGCCCTGCGACACCAGGTACTCAGCGAGGTGTGAACCGATGAAGCCGTCGGCGCCGGTCACCAGGATCTTCGCGCTCTTCAGATTCATATGTGGATCAAATAACTGAGTTCACTGCTTTTCACGCGGTCGTGCTCCCACAGACCTATTGGAAATAACCTTCGCCTAGCGGCTGTCGCCGAAGCGGAAGCGGTTCGACTTCCATCCCGTCGATGTCGAGACTCACAGACCGCATGATCAGATCGACGGAGAGCACCAAACGAGACTTCCCTCGCTTGCGTTTGAGTATCCCCGCAAGACCCTGGAAGGGTCCGGTCTTGATCCGTACCCGGCGGCCCACCCGCAAGTACGGATGGGGCTCGACGCGGACCTGATCGACAAGGCCGTTGCGCAACGCCTCGATCTCTCCGGCGGGGAGAGCTACCGGGCGGCTGCCAGACCCGACCAAGCGCACGATGCTCGGGATCTGCAGGACCTGCAGCCGGTCGCGCAAGGCGATCCGCACAAACACATAGCCTGGAAATAGGGGCAACAACACCTTGACCCGGCGGTCCTTCCACCGGTGCACGGTCTCATAGAGCGGGAGAAGGTGCTCGACGTTCTTTTCGCTCAACTGCGCGGCCACTCGCTTTTCATGACGTGCGCAGGTGTGGGCGGCATACCAGTTGGCCTCCAGGTACTCGACCGGTGGAGGAGCGACGTGGTGGGAGGGATCGAGTTTTGCGTGACCGTTCACCATCTGCTGGACACAGCTTCGCCCCGTCACTTACAGAGCCACTGTGACCTAACTGCCTCTTAGATCAATCACTTAAGGAGCAGTTAGCTGATTTTATATCATACGCCTTGCAGGGGTTGGCTCCCGAGCTACCGCGGTGCCATGACGGCGTGCCCGCCCCTACACCAACCGCAGTTCTCGGGCGGACTCGCCCCGCGGACTCGGTGATTCAGGCGTCAGTTGTTCCCTTGTATGATCACCCGGATCGCCGCGATCCCCAGCCCGAATTGGCCGAGCACGGCCGACCAATCCTTTAACGTTGTGATCAGTGGGACGTGATCAAAGTTCTGCGGCACCACGATCGCGTCGCCCGGCATCAAGCGCAGATTGCGGAAGCTGCCCGCCAGGTAATCCGGAGTAGATCTGCGGCTACGTACCGCGCCGCTGGCTCGGATCACGTACATCCGTCCTGAGTCCGCCTCGCGCGTCGGACCTCCCGCCTCCCGCAGGTATTCGCCCACCGTGGTCGTGGGGTGATAGACGAAGTCGGCGGTGTTGTATACCGACCCGACCACCGACACGGATGCGCTCCGAGCGCCGATGGTCAATACGTCCCCATCCTCCAGCGCCAGATTCGGCAGAGAAGCCACGTCTGCGATCGTAGGTTTCAGATCAAAGACCACGCGACCCGTCGCCTGTGCACTCCGGAGCTGCTGCACCAGTCTCGACTGATTCTGGGTGCGGGTCTGGAGCAGCGCGCCCGACTCCGGCTGCAGTTGCTGGCCTCGCGTGGTCGCGTTGACAATGTCGGCCTCGAGCCGATCCACAAATTGGTTCAAGCTCTCCTGCTGTCGTGCGCGCACTGATTCGCGTGTGAACTGGGTCCCAAACAGATATGCGTTCAAGGTCAGCCCGCCGGCCCGCTCGATCACGTCGAGCAGACGTTCGCCTGGCGACACCTGGTACACCCCGGCACGCGCGAATTCACCCTCCAGGCGCACGAATGTGGTGCGCTTCGCCATCGGCACCGAGAAATCGGCCTGGGAGAAGATCGTGACCACGTCGCCCGGCCGCAATACCAAGTTCGCCGCCGATTCCGTCGAACTGATCGCCTCCCCCAGCTTGAATGGAATGAGCTGCGTCGTCAGATCCTCCAGGTTCGTACGTTCGACCACCGCGTAGTCCCAATTAATGTCAGGCGCATCGCGCTTGATCTGGGTGCGAAACTTCTGCTGGTTCAACTGCCGGAGTTTGCGCTCTTCCGCGCGCTCGCCTTCGGTGACCGCGCTGTCCTTCGTTGGGAGCGTGGGCCGGATCGCAACTGCGTTCCTGCCTTCCCAGAAGTCCGGCGTGATGAGCGCTTCGCGCGACGGGATGAGATCGCTCACCCGCATGCCCTCGTGCCAGGGATAGCGCCCCGGCCGCGCAACGTTCCCGCGCAGCGTCACCGCGTTCTCGAACTTGGGTAACAGCGCAAAGACGTTGACCACGTCGCCATCCTGCAGCGGTTTCGCCAGTCCTTCACGGTCGAGCTTGAACTCGTCCACGCGCCGGATGGAGTGGTCGGTGATGCGGTCGAGCATCACCCGCTTGGCTTCCGCCGTCGTCGTCAAGCCGCCCGCCAGTTGCAGCAGGTCGTCGAGCGTCGACCCGTCTTTGATCTCGTAGATCGCGGGCACATTCACGCTGCCCGCTATCGCCACCAGGCGTCCCACCGGCGGGATGAAAATGACGTCGCCGTTCTGCAGCTGGACATCCTTCGACTTGTCGCCCTTCAGCAGCAGGTCGTACAGGTCAAAGTCGGTGACTAGCCGGTTCCCGCGCTTCACCTGGATCCGCCGCATGGAGCCGTTCGACGACGGTCCGCCCGAGGCGAACAAAGCATTCACCAGGGTGCTCAGGGCACTGATCGTGTAGTTCCCGGGACGGCTAGCCTGCCCCACGATGAATACCTGGATGGAGCGCAGCTGCCCCATCGTGACCGCCAGGTCGAAATTGCGGTATACCCGCGAGATCGCGCTCTTCAGATAATCGTGCAGCTGTCCGTACTTCACCCCGGCTACGTTGATGTTCCCCACATCCGGGATATAGATGTTGCCGCCGCGGTCGACCACCGCGCTGTAATCGATATCCACCTGGCCCCAGGCACGGATCATGATCTGGTCGCCCGGACCGATGGCGTAATCCGCGGTCACCGGGATCTGGTCGGCCGGGGCGAACGTCGAGGGCACGTTCTCGAACAAGGTAGAACCAAAAATGGGGAGCGGTCTCCCCAGCGCGCGCTCCACGAAGCGCTCGAAATCACTCTGGGGCGGCGCTCCGATCCGGCGACTGCTGGGGGACACCTGGATCGGCGCTTTGCGGTCGCGAGGTGATTCCTCGTCTCCACGCTGGCCATTGTCGCTAGTGGAAGGGTTCCGGGTCGTAGACACAACACATTTCCCGTCGGGCGTCCGCCCATAGCGGCAGTCGGCGATCCGCGGGTTCGTTGTTTCCTGGTCTTGAGCCGGCCAAGCCGTCTGTGCGGGCGCGCCTTGCGTCAGCATCGCCAGTATCGCCAGGGACGCTATCCCACGCCGCACGCACTCCAGCCCGATCCTTTTTGCAGTGGAGCCGCGATGCACACGATATCGATCTGCAACCAACACGCCCTCCTGAGACTCTGGGTTTCCTTCAGGGTGAAAAGCCAAGAATGTGTTCTATCGAACGATGCGCCCTTTATATCACAAACCGCTTCCACCCTTTGCTCACGGCAAGGGCTGCGGTTCCGCTTCCTTTGCGCGTTTCCCGAGATGCAATCTGGGGAAGACTTCGACCTGCACGTACCCGGTCCAGTTGTGCTGGGTGCCGGCCGCTAGCAGGGGGATCTTCCACGATTCCGACTGCAAGAACGCCGTCAAGCTCACTTTGCCACGCAGCAGGATGTTCGCCTTCCCGAAGATGTCATTTTGCGTTCCCCCTCCGGGCACGAAGCCGGTGCTGATCTTCGAATTCCGCCAACCCATCTGGAACGTGTTGCGGGGCGTGTGCCAATAGGTCGTCCCGACCTGGAAGCCTTTCGCCTGCCGTCCGATCCAGCTGCCAAGCAGGTTGCCGTTGCTCGTATACCCATTGCGATAGACAGTGTTGAAGTAGATGAAATGGCCGCCCCCATTCAATGCGGGCACGTCCGTATACACCGACTCGGCTCGCAGATCGACCTTCGGCAGACCCGGCAAGTGGGAGAGGTAGAAGCCAGGATTAAACGCGGCTCTGCGCGGTGCGGCCAGCGGCGAGGGATCATCGTCCACGTAGGAGTCGCTGTAGATGGTGAGCCAGTCCCGCAACTTGGGGACACGATAGCTGAAGTCCATCTGTCCGTGGCGGTCTCCCGGGTCACTGCCCGGCTGGTTCGGGTTCACGATCTGGTCCCCGACGCTGAAAAAACTAGTCCCCAACGTGCCAAACGTGAACGGCGACTGCCCCGCTCCCGCAAACGTTACCGTTCGCGAGAAGCCGATCTCCAGGTTCGCCGTTGGCTTGATGGTGATCTTCTGCCCGTGGATGAAGGGACGCGGCACGAACGAATGCCCTTGCAGCTTTCCAATGAAGAACTCACCGCGGATGTCTCCCAGCAATGCGAGCGGGCCGGGCAGGCGGAATGGGTGCGGGTTGGTGACGCGGAACATGTAGAGCGGTTCCGCGTTGTCGCTGAAAATCATCGCGCTACCGCGCGCCGGCCCCCACCACAGGCTCTGCTTCCCGAAGGTAAGATCAAAGTTCCCCAGCGTCAGCCCGGCATACGCTTCCACCACTCGGAAGCGGTCGCGCTCCTCGATGGTTCGCGCCGGTTGCAGCGGCAGCCCATCCACGCTAGCGATGAACTCCCGTGCCGCGAGCGACAGTGGCGGCAGTGACGGCGTGTGCTGATACTCCCCGCGCATGTAATACGAGAAGCGCCCGTTCACCGCCCGCGCGCTGAAACCTGTGACCACGTTGTTGCCTTGGCTGAAGGGCCGCCCGAAATCGTTGATCACCGTCTGGCCGAAATGGTAGCTATTGGTCAGCGGCGTTCCGGAGATGCGCGTGTAGCGGAAGTACACCGAGTCGAGCACCAATTCGCGCTCGCGCGTACTCTCGGCGAAGCCTTGCTCGTCGGTGAACTCCCGTCCTAATTCCTTGATCAGGGCAGCCGCCTCCTCCGGCTCCTCGTCGAGGCCGGAGAGCCGCGAGCGCGCCTCCATATACTGGCGGTAGCACTCCAAACGGGTCCAGGGCTGCATACCCGCAGTCTGCGAATCGATGAAGCCCATCGCCGCCAGCCGCAACAGCACGGGATAGATCCAGCTGTCGAGCGGTACGTAAGTCGATGCGATCGGAGCCGGCGCCCGCTCCGCCGAGCGGGTAAACACTCCGATGTTGGCGCCGCCCAGATCCGGATCATGGTGCGCCCGATATACCTGCCGTCCGATCATCCAGCCGAGCGCGCTGCCGACAACGACATCCGAGGGAAAGTGTTGGCGCCCGCTCACACGCGCGATGCTGACTGCGGTCGCGCCGCCATATGCCAGGACTTGCGTAAGCCAGCCGGGGTACTCGTGCGCGATCACCGAGGCTGCCGACCATGCCAGCACTGCGTGTTCAGACGGAAAGGAGCCATTCAACACTTTCCCCGTTGCCAAGAAATCGCCTCGTCCATTCCCGACGTCAGGACGCTCCCGGCTGGTCACCACCTTCAAGAACCCGACCACGGGCACGCCATCGAGCATCGCTTGCGCGGTCAGGATCCCCGTTTCCCTGGCATGAGGGTTCCTTTGCAGCCGACCCCAAAGGTAGAGTCCGCCGGCCAACCCTCCAAACGCGGCGAGCCCCCCATTGGCGACCGTATTGCTGCGACTCACGGCGGTAGCGGGCGACTGCTCCAATTGCATGGCACGCGCGTCGCTGGCAATCAGCGCGCCGGTGATCGCCCCGAATGGGACCAGCCAGCGCGCATCCTTTCCCTTAAGGCGGAACGGGCTCGTCCAGATCTGCTCTTGGTCATAGACGAGATTGCGGAAGAAATTCTTCTCCGTGCCGAGTCGGTTCGCAGGGACATTGAGCTCGGGCTCCGCCCTCTTGCTTCCGGCCGGCTTCTTGTCGCCAGCACCCGCGGTCCCCGGCGTTCCGATCGAGGACGCACTCGAGTACGGGTTTGAGTACGCATTAAAGAAGCGCACCGGCAACTGGGCCGCGATGACGTCGGACTCAGCTTCGATCGGCGTCACCGCATGGTAGACCTCTTGCCGGGTGCCAGGCAGCAGATCGCGCACACAGGCGGGATCACGCGCCCAGCACAGCACAGGGCAAACCACCAGCAGCAACATGACGTTAGCAGGACGCAGCATAGATAAGGGCTTACGTTAGACGAAGGATCGGCAGCTCTGGGACTCTCGTTTCGGTTGCACTCGGCTTAGGCTGCCTCGTAGTACCAGATAATATCGTACCCAGACCCGAGCAGGGGGTACGCTGTAGAGTCCCCAGGCGACGTGTGGTTGATCCGGATTTAGGAGCTTTATCGGGATGTTGGCGCCGGCACGAGCACATCGACTCGCTTGTCGGACAGGAAGATCCTGACCGGAAGGCTCCCGACTATCTCGCCGTCGGCCTGGGCGAGGATCGGAGGATCCTGCTCCAGCTGTTGAGGGGCAAAGCACGTCACCTGCTCCACTCGCACCGCCTCGATCTCGGAAGCCGAGCCCACGACCTGCCCCCACAAGTATGCCAGTTGCCGCATTCCGTAATTCACGTACATCGTCCGTCGGCCGCTCTTGAACAGCACCACTCGAAGCTGACCCTCAGCGAGCATCGTGGCGCCGGGTCCCTCGATGCATGGCCCGAAGTAATTGATTCGCTCGATCAACACCTGAGTCACGACCTGGGTGCGCAGCTCGCCGTTCTCCCGCCGCCACTCCACCGAGAACGGCTGGAGGGCACGACGACTGACCAGCACACGACGAACCGCACCGCCATAATAGGCGAGGATCCCGAAGCGTGATTTGTGACGCCCTGCCAGGGACTGCAACACGTCAGCGTCGACCCCGGCTCCCGCGGCCGCGAGCCAATACCTCTTTTTCTGGTCCGACTTTCCAGGATTCGACGCGGGCAACGATTCAATGCCGCCCAACGGCAAGCTCCTGCGCTGGGCCTTGAGGAGGGTCGCGGCGGCTCGACCGCCTCTCTGCACGATTCCGAGCTCTCGCGCCAGCAGGTTTCCTGAGCCACGTGGGATCACTCCCAGCGCGACCGGACGGCTGCTGCGGGCGATCCATTGCAACACGGTGTTCACTGTGCCGTCACCCCCGACCGCGATCACCGCATCCAGATCTTCGGGGACCGCTCGCAGTGGATCGCCTTCGCTCGGCAGTGTTGCCAAGGTCTCGACGGGCGTGCTCTCCACGCCGGCGTCCGAGAAAACGGTCCTGATCTCATCCACCTCCTGAGCGAGGTTGCCCCTTCTCATCCCCGCGGCCGGGTTGTAGACAATGGCTATTCGCCGCAAAGTAATCGTTCCTCGCGCGCAGGACTCCACCGGTCTCGAGATCGGGGGGCCGGTTACCTGAGTACTGTTGACATCGTCCTTACCCTACAGGATACTGCTGCACTCTGTGAGCACCTTGCACCCGGTAAATCGGGGTGGGATCGGCCTCTGTTCTGATTTCAGAACAGAATCCACCCCTGCCGCTCTCGCTGCCGCTCCCCGGCCCATCCCCGCCGATTTCGAGCCGGCGCTCTCCGATCTGGAAAGACTTGCAGCCTCTCGCAAACGCGAATTGGTCGCCGAACGAATGATGCAGTTGGTGCAGTCGGTCGAGCAAGGTCAACTTGAGGGGCGTCATGGACAGGCGATGAGAGCAGCCGCAGCTTCTCCATCCGCCGTCTATCAAACTCCACCTTCTTTATAAGGATGACCGGCAGCCCATCACCTGAGACACGCGGGCGGCCCGACTCTCCGTCCGGGCGATGAGTGGCCAATACAACATCGTTGATTTCGCGGGTTCCGCCGAATAACATCCATCTACTCGGGAAAAAGGTTCGAGGGTGTCCAGTTCTTGGATAGGAGTCCGTATTGACGTCTGTCTTACTTGCCGCCGCGCTCTTTGCTTCTACGTCACTGGTTACTGAGATCACGGAATCAACCACTGCGGTGATCGGACCGAACCGCGAACAGATTTCCGTGACCGCCTCTCAGCCAGAGAACGAGCCGGAGATCCAGCCGCGTCCCTTCAAAGTCTCGGTCTACAGTTCCAGCCGGAGCATGGCGACAGATCTCGACGGTGCCGATCCACGCCCAATCTCGCTCCCCATCCAACCTGCGACTGGCGCTCAGAGCGAGATATTGCAAGTGCGGAAATTCCATTGGGATTCGGCTTTGCGTCAGTCCGGCCAATTCTTAGCGATCATGCACGCGTTTCGCTTTGCGACGGAGCACTCGACCCGGGACGAAATGGGCGGGCCTTTTTGGGGAGACTATTTCGACTCCGTCCTGGGAGGCGATGGCTGGGACGACGGCGATCCATTCTTTGTGAATTACATAGGACATCCGATCGAGGGTGCGGTAGCCGCTTATATCTACATTCAGAACGACGACAGCAGCCGAACCCTGGAGATCGACGGCTCGGGTGAGTACTGGAAGAGCAGGCTCCGCGCAACCGCGTGGGCATCCGTTTTTAGTATCCAATTCGAACTCGGGCCCATCAGTGAAGCCTCTTTGGGGAATGTTGGGATGCATCCGGACCGCTACGGGCAGACCTACTTTGGCGCCGTCGATCTCGTGGTCACTCCCGCCGTGGGCCTGGCGTGGACGATCGCCGAAGACTCCCTCGACAAATACGTCGTAAAAGCGATCGAGCGCCGCACCACCAGTCCCGTCAAACGCGCGCTGGCACGCAGCTTTCTCAACCCGAGCCGCAGTTTTGCCAATCTGATGCGCGGAAAACATCCTTGGTTCCGGGACGATCGGCCGCTCAAGGGTGGCTTAGTAGGATGGCCAACCGCGCCACCGCCGAAGGCACGCCCGGCCGATGGCTTGGTGGGCGGCTCAGCTGCAACCGAACCGGTACGTAGCCCTGACTCGCCCGTGGAACCCATCCGCTGAGTAGTTGGGCGTCCATTTCTCGCGGTTGGACTCAGCCAAAAGGCGACGCCGGCGGTCCAGCTTAGGAAGTCCTCTGCCCACTTCGGCACCACAAGCTCATTTCTGAACATCCGCGCATCCCGCTCAACAGAGTGCGAGATTGGCGTCGGCATGGAGATTCAAACTGATCAGCGCCTGGAGTGAGGCGGCAACAACCTTCGTTCGAGATGCGCATTCTCGGTCGCCAGACCGGCTAAGTCAATGGATTTCGGAGGTGACCCGTTTCCGCTCGAGCCACTAGCCACTGACCATCGGCATCCATTAGAATCACAGAGATGAGCAGCTTTGCTCGTCTTTAGTGTTCCGCGCGGGTTTCCGCGCGTGAACTGCCCCCTCGTTCAATGGTAGGACAGCCGCCTCTGGAGCGGCATATCGGGGTTCGAATCCCTGGGGGGCAGCCAAAACTTCGGCAGCCAAACCTCGTCCGCGACTTCCCTTCCTCGCCGCAGCCCCGCTACTACTTCAGCCCCGCTACTTCAGCCCAAAGACCAGCACACTGAACGTCCCTGGCTTCACCGTGGGGCGACGCTGTCCGGCGGCCGGCGGACCTAGTTCCGCAGTCGGCAGGAAGATGTGGTGCGTCCTGGGATCGAGCGCCATGGTGCGCGCGCCCCGCTGCGTGGTGACGTTCTCCGCCAGCTCGTAGTTCCCGTCCTTGTTCTGGCGGACAACGCTGAGCGTGCCTTCCCCGTTGGACGCGAAAGCGAGATGCAGCTCGGGATCGTAAGCGGCGGCGTCTGTGCCATCGCCGGTCGCGACCGTGGCGATGAGCCTTCCGGTGCGCGCGTCCACGATCTCCATCTTCTTATTACCGCAGACGGTGAAGAGACGATGGCCGTTGGCGTCGAGCGCCAGGCCGGAGGGCTCTTCGCAGTCGGCCAGCTTCCAGCGCTGGGCCAGCTTCCAGGTGCGCGCATCGATGTCGGCGATCTCAGCAGTATCTTCCACGTTGACGTAGACGTGGTCCTTATCGGCAGCAGCGAATTCCAACTTGCCGCCGAGCGGGATGGTGGCCACCACCTTCATCGCCGCCGGGTCGATGACCATCACGTCCTTGCTGCGGCCGTGCATCACGATCACACGCTTGGAGTGCGGGTCATAAATGATAGCGTCGGGACCCTCCCCGACCTTGATGTCCTGGATTCGCTTGAGCGTCTTCAGGTCGAACACGGTCACGGTGCCGGCGCGGCCGTTGGTGCTGAAGCCGCGCCCCGCTTCCTGGACCAGTGCGACGCCGTGCGCGCCGTCGGCGGGGATCTCACCCAGCTTCTTGCCGGAAGCGGCGTCGACCACCATGATCTCCTTACCGTGGGCGACGAACAGCCGGTTTCCGGCAGGGTCGAAGGTGACGTAGTCCCAGCCACCCTCGCCGCCGAGTGTGAAACTCGCGACTTGCTTGAAAGCCGGCTGCGGCTTCGGCGCACCCACTGCGCTCGTGACCACGAACAGCACGCTGAAGAATAAGAACGTTATTGACCGGCGCGTCGACACTGGTGACCTCCTGCTGGAAACGATAACTATACGATACAGCCTGGGCGGACAGCTTCCCACCCTAGCCCATGTTCTAATAGACGATTGCGCGCCCGATGCGAACGCTGCCTTTAGCCCGTGTCTTCGTCGTGCTTCTGCTCGGCGCCGCATTGGGTGCCGCACAGGAACCGGCGCTCGACTTGAAAGCCACGCTGGCTGAGGCCGCGAGCAACAACCTTGAGGTGCGCGCCGCGCGTGAACAGAGAGCGCAAGCGATCGCCGGCCTGAGCATAGCGCGCCAGATCCCGAACCCCTTCTTCTCCTTCGCGGCCTTGCGCGACACGCCGCACGAGAGCGTGGTTGTGGATCAATCCATCGAACTCGGCGGAAAGCGCGGACAACGCATCGGGGTGGCGCAACAGGAGCAGCGCGCGATCGAGATCCAGATCGATGTGCTCACGCGGCAGGTGCGGCGCCGGACGCGCGAGGCGTTCTACCGCACGCTCTGGGCCCGCGCCGCGCGCGACCAACTCAAGGCCGCTGAGGCCATCGCCGTGCGCACTCGCGACATCGTGAAAGACCGCTTCGAGGCGGGAGACGTGGCGGAGTTCGATGTGCTGCAGGCAGACGTTGAGTCCACGCGGGCGGCGGTGGATGCGGAAGCGGCGATACAATCGCTGCGCTCGACCGACGCACTACTCGCCGGCCTGCTGAACCGCAAGCTCGACCAGCCGCTGCCGCTGGCGGGCAGGCTCGACGAAGTGCCTCCGAATCCCACACTCGACGGCGCCACGCGCCTCGCACTCACCTCGAATGCCGGGGTGCAACTCACCGCGCAGGAACTAAAGACCGAAGAGCGCCGGCTCGGGCTCGCCAAGGCGCAGCGCATCCCCAACTTGGAATTGCAGGCGGGTGTGGACTTGAATTCTCCGCCCGACTTCAACGTGGGCCCGCGCGGGCAGGTCGGCGTCACGCTGCCGCTCTTCTATCATGGACAAGGCGAGGTCGCGCTCTCCAATGCGAAGCTGCGCTTCCTGCGGCTCGCGCTCGAAGCGCTGCGAACCACCACGTCGGCGCAGGTCGCCGCCGCTTACTTCGACTACCAGGCCAAGGCCTACCAGGCGCAGCAGTACAAGGCGCGCATCGTGCCGGCAGCATCGCGGCTGGAGCAGATGGCGGAAGACAGCTACCGTTCAGGCAAGACCAACTTACTCACGCTCATCGACGCGCAACGCAAGCTAAACGAGATCCAGCGCGCGTATCTCGACACCCTGCTGGCGGCACAGACATCGTTTGCGAACCTGGAAGAGATGGTAGGAGCCGACCTTGATTAGTGCGCGCTACAGTGCGGTGTTGCTCGCCGGCCTTGCCATGTCTTTGTCCGGTTGCGGCAAGACGACCCCGGAGGCGAGCGGTCCGACGCCCGAGGTCACGGTGGCGAAGGTGGAGCGCGGCGTGATCGCGCAGGAGCTCACCGTCAGCGGCAACCTGACGGCCGTACCCAACCGCGACGCCAAGCTGGCCGCGCTTGTCGCGGGCCGGATCGCAAAGATGCTGGTCACGGAGGGTGACCGCGTCCAGCAAGGCCAGCTCCTGGTGGTATTGGAGAGCCAGCCACTGCTCGACCAGGCGCGCCAGGCCGAAGCGACGGTGGCGCAGGCCAAGGCGAACCTGGAGAACGCGCGCCTCGCGGCCCAACGCGAAGAAGGTTTGCTGCTGCGCGGCATCGCGTCGCGCAAAGAGGTGGAGGACGCGCGCACCCAGCTCGCGGTGAACCAGGCGGCGGTACGGCTAGCAGAGGCGGCGCTTTCGGCCGCGAGAGCGCAGGTGGGGCGAGCGATGATCCGCGCACCCTTCGATGGCACCGTCGTCCGTCGCTTCCTCGGCATTGGCGAGCAAGTGGACGGTACCGGCGCCCAGCCCGTCATCGAGGTGGCGAACATCGATACGCTCGAACTACTGGGGTCGGTGCCGTCCTCGCGGTTGCAAGTGCTTCACGCGGGGCAGCAAGTCACCTTCCAGACACCCGAAGCAACCGACACCAGTTTCACTGCGACGGTGGCAGCGGTGCTACCGGCGGTGGACCCGGCAACCAACAACGGCACGGTGCGTCTCGCCATCGACAACCGCAAGCATCAGTTGAAGCTCGGCACGTATCTCTCGCTGGCATTGCCGGTTAAGGAGAGCGGGACGCAACTCATCGTGCCGCGGCAGGCGATCTACCCGGACGAGAGTGGCGAGCCGCACGTCTACAAAGTGACTGGCGATAACGCCGTCTCGGTCGCAGTCGAAGTTGGGATAGAAACGAAAGACAAAGCGGAGATCCGCTCCGGCGTCAACGAGGGCGACACCGTGATCGTGAACGGCGGCTACGGGCTGCCGGAGAAGTCGAAGGTCCACGTAAAGTGAACCTCGTTCGCCTCTGCCGCCAGAACAGCCGCGCCGTCTTCCTGCTCACCGCGGCGCTCACCATCGCCGGCCTCTTCGCGCTGTTCCAACTCCCCAGCAATATCTATCCCGAGCTCACCTTCCCACGCATCGTCGTGCTGGTGCATGCGGGCGACCTCTCGCCGGAAGCCACGCTGCTCACCGTCACGCGTCCCATCGAAGAGCAGGTGGGCACGGTGCTCGGAGTGCGGCGCGTGCGCTCGCGGACGATTCGCGGAGGCGCGGAGATATCCGTGATCTTCGCGGACGGCAGCGACATGCAGGTAGCGTTGCAGCAGGTGCAGGCGCGCGTGAACGAGGCGCGTCCGTCATTGCCTGCCAACACAGAAATACAGGTGGAACGGCTTACGCCTACCGTGTGGCCCATCCTCAGCCTGGTGCTGAACGGCAACGTGCCTGACGCCGACCTGCGCGATTACGCCACCTACAACCTGAAGCCGGCGATCAGCCGCGTCCCGGGAGTGGCGCAGGTGGAAGTGGACTCCACCGACACGCGCGAGATCTCGGTCATCGTGGATCCGCAAAAAGCCCTCGCGCACCGGCTCAGCCTGCCCGAGATCGCGGAACGGCTTCGCGCCACCAACAACGTGACCAGCGTAGGCCGGCTCGATAGCGGCTACCAGCAGTTCCTGGTGCTCACCAACTCGCAGTTCAAGACGCTGGACGACGTGGGCAACACGGTGCTGAGCAGCGATCCGGCCGACCCTGTCCGGCTCAAGGACGTTGCCGCCATCGCGCAAGGCACCGCTGACCGCCGCATGCTGGTCACCGGCAACGGACGGCCCGCCGCGGTGATCAGTGTGACGCGCCAGCTCGGCGGCAACATCATCAGCGTCTCCAATCAGGTGAAAGCGATCGCGCTGCACAGTCGCAACCTCATTCCCGAGACGCTGCACCTCTCGGTGGTGTATGACCTGGCCGAGTTCGTGCAGGAGTCGATGGCGAGTGTGCGCGACGCGATCTTGATCGGCGCGTTGCTGGCTATCGTGGTGCTGTTCCTCTTCCTGCGCAACCTGCGCATCACCATCGTGGCGGCGGTGAGCCTGCCGCTCACGGTTGCGGCTACCTTCTTCTTCGTGAAACTGCTCGGCGGTACGCTGAACCTGATGTCACTGGGCGGCCTGGCCATCGCCATCGGCCTGGTGATCGACGATGCCGTGGTGGTCGTCGAGAATATCTATCGGCATCTCGCCGCCGGCGAGACCGCGGTGGACGCCGCCGAGAAAGGCACCAGCGAATTGATCGGGCCGGTGGTCGGCTCCACCCTCACCACCGTCGTCGTCTTTTTGCCGCTCGGCCTGCTGGGCGGCGCGGTGGGTGATTTCTTCGCCGCACTCTCGCTCACGCTCACCGCGTCGGTGCTGCTCTCGCTGGTCTACGCGGTCACCTTCGTGCCGCTGCTGGCGGAATACCTACTGCGCAATCCGCAGAAGATGAGCGATTCCGCCGCGACCTTCATCGAACCGGTGAACCGTGTATACGAGCGTGGCATCCGCTGGTCCCTCACGCACCGCAAGCTCGTTGGCCTCACGGCGGCGGCGCTCGTCGTGGTAGCGGTGCTCGCGTTCCTCAAGCTCGGCAGCGGTTTCCTGCCCGAGATGGATGAGGGCGGCTTCGTCATCGATTACCTCACGCCGCCGGGCACCTCGCTGAACCAGACCGACACGCTGGTGAAGCAGATGGAGGCGAAGGTGGCCGCGCTGCCGGAGAAGACGGCATTCTCGCGGCGGACGGGCGCCGAGCTTGGTCTCTTCGCCACCGAGCAGAATAAAGGTGACATCCTGGTGAAGCTGAAGCCGCGGTCGCAGCGCAAGCGCCACGCGGATGAGATCATCTCCGGCCTGCGCGAGCAGATCACCGGCGGGATCCCCGGCGTGGACGTGGAGTTCATCCAGATCCTGCAAGACATGCTCGGCGATCTTGAGGGCGCCCCCGAGCCGGTCGAGATAAAGATCTTTGGGTCGGATAGCAGCACGTTGAATCACGCCGCCGACGAGATCGGTCCGCAGATCGAAAAGATCGCCGGCGTAGTGGACTTCAAAGGTCCCCGGCGCGGCAATCCCGAACTGCTCATCAACGTGGACCCGGCGCTTGCCGCGCACGTCGGATTAACGGTCGACCAGGTGGCGCAACAGCTGCGTGCCGGACTGCTGGGCGATTCGCCGACCGACTATCGCATGAGCGACCGCTTGATCCCCATCCGTGTGCGCTATCCGGATGACTTCCGCTTCCAGGAACAAAACGTGCGCCAGTTCCCCATCGTGACGCCGACCAAGCAGACGGTGCGGCTGGAATCGATCGCCACCGTCGCGCGCGACCGCGGCCAGAACGAGCTGTTGCGCGAGAACCAGCGCCTGATGGTCGTGCTCACCGCGCGTCTCGAGAATCGCGACCTGGGAAGCGCCATCGCCGACGTAAAAAAGGTGTTGGCCGGCGCGAAACTCCCGGTGGGATACACCTACGAGATCGGCGGGCAATACGAGACGCAGCAGAGGTCCTTCCGCGATCTGCTCTTCGTCCTGGCGCTGGCGCTGGCGGCGGTGTTCACCGTGCTGGTCATCCAGTTCCGCGCGTTTCTTCCCGCGCTGGTCATCATCTCGGCGGCGCCGCTCTCACTCATTGGAGTATTCCTGCTTCTGCTCGTCACCGGAACGCCGCTCAACGTCTCTTCGTTCATGGGGATCATCCTCATGGTCGGGCTGGTAGTGAAGAACGGCATCATCCTGTTCGAGTACTACGAACGGCTGCACGGCACCATGCCGGTGATGGAAGCGCTGGTGCAGGCGGGAAGGATCCGCTTGCGACCCATCCTGATGACCACGCTCTGCACGCTCTTCGGATTGCTCCCGCTCGCGCTTGGCCTGGGCTCGGGCGCGGAATTACAGAAGCCGCTGGCCATCGCGGTCATCGGCGGACTCTCCGTCTCGACCTTGATCACGCTGGTCGCCATCCCCGTCTTCTACAGCTGGACGCAGCCGACGCAAGAGCCCCCGGAACATGCGGCTAGCGAAGGCGTCGCCAGCTAGTTCTCTTCCCCGGAGCCCGCACCCGTGTGCTAGAGGAACGGGTTCTCATCTGCCGTCGGCCCGTAGACCACCGGGACCGGCACATCCAGCAAGCGGAGGTAGACCCCCATCTGGCCACGGTGGTGATACAGGTGGTTCAGCAAGGTGGTCCGCAGCACCGCGACGCGCGGCTTGCTGAAGATTTCCTTCCCCTTGAAGACCAGGCGCCAGTTCCCCAAGGCCTCTTCCTCGGTCATCTTGCCGAGCAGCTCCTCGGCGGTGCGCACGTTCTTCTCGAAGTTGGCGCGGATCTCTTCCACGTTGTCGGCCGCGACCGGCGGAGCTGTCCCCGGGCTGAACTCATCATGTTTCGCGATCCACTCCGCCATGCCCGGGATGTTGGCGATGTGGTTGGCCAGCTCGCCGAGCGAGCGCGACTTCGGATGCGGTTTCCATCCCAGCTTGTCTTGCGGCACACGCTCGAGCACGCGCCGAATGGCAGGCGTCTCCTCGCGCAATTCATTCACGATCGGTTCGATCATCGGGACCATCTTGCTCCTCCTTTTTGTCCAAGCTCTCCGAACTGTGGGTTGGGAACGCTCTCTCCTTCCCTCAGCGGCCTTCGGCACGCGCGCGGATGCGTGCACTGATGTGCGTCCAGCCTTTGCCGATGTTTTGCCGGTAATCGTCGGGAATGGCGCCGAGCGCGAAGTGATGGAACACGATGAGCGTTCCGCCCTCGACCTCGCTCAGCCGGTACTGCAGATTCGAGACCACAGCATAGGACATGAACAGCGGCCCGCAGATCTCGAGCAGCGTGGGACGCTTGATCGCCTGCACGTGTCCCCAGAAGTGTCCGTTGCCGTCGCCCAGGTCGCGATACCAGCGGCCACCCGGCCACGCTTCGAGCTTCATCGGCATAGCCTTTCCTTCGGGCGTGTCGCTACCCGGGCCCAGCTGTTCGAGCAGAGCGGCGAAGGTGGTTTCGAGCGAGGCGTGTACGCGCATCTCCTGGTTAAGGTTGAGGACGAGGTTCTCTACCGTCGGTGCTGCTATCACGGAACTCATGGCTTCTCCTTTTGTGGTGTGTCTGGATTGGATGTCGCTTGTTTCGCTTCGGCGCGTTCCTTTACGCGCAGCAGCTGATGTTGCCAGAACCGCTCAAACGTCTTCGTCCACTCGTGCAACGGGCGGATGGCAGCTCCGTTGGTGCGGTACAGCATCGAGCGGCCGTGGCGGCGCACCCGCACCAGGCCCACGTCGCGCAGCACCCGCAAGTGCTTCGAGACCGAAGGCTGCGCCAGTCGCAGCCGCACCACGATGTCGCCGACCGAGCGCTCCTCGACCGCCAGATAGCTCAGGATCTTGCGGCGACGAGGCTCAGCGATGGCGTTGAAGGCATCGGAGGTGGTGGCGGCTCGCGGCATGAAAGGAATATACATTCCTATATGGGAATATGTCAAGCGGGATCTTCTTGCCTTGCTCCGACGCTGGATACCTCAGGCCGCCCTTGCCCTCTCGGGATGGGCCACGATCTTCACGATCTCGGCGAGCAGTGCGGTCGGGGGATCATCCGCCCGGACGAGTCCGCTCACCAGCTTCGTGATGCTCTCTGGTACGGTCGCCGGATCCTGCGCCACCATCAGGATGGGGATTGCGGGCCGCGTGATCTTGAACTGAATGGCGATCACTTCGCCGTTGGTCCCGGGCGTACGGTAGTCGAGGATAGCGGCGTGCACCGCCTGCTTCGATAGGATCTCGATTGCTGTCGTCCCGTCGGCAGTGAGCACGCGGTAGCCGAAGGTTTCCAGTACGAAGCGCCGCATCGCCAACACTCGACTGCTGTCGCTGACGCATAGCAGCACTAGGCCCGCTTCTCGGGCACGGAGTTCTTCCACGTCTTGCCGGTTGGGGATATGGAACTTCATCACTCCACCTCACAGCTTTCAAGGGCACTTGGCTTGCCAATCCATTGCTCTTCTAAGTGCCCGAACCAGCACGACGTATGCTTTGGCGCCCAATGGGCAATAGGTAAGAACTGCTCGGTCGGAGGGGGTCGCGAAGGGTGGGCTGCTGGACGTAACGCCCGCGATTACAATGGCCACGCAGGATCTCAGCAGGAGGTTGGCGCGATGCCAGGCGTTGGACTCATCACCACGACGAACGAGCTGAAGGACGCCGCACGGCAGCCGCTGGCCGCCGAGCGGACGGCGTTGATCGTCGTCGACATCCAGGAGAAGCTGCTCCCTCCCGTCCATGAGAAAGACCGCTTGCTCCGCAACACGAAACTCTTGTTGCGGCTAGCCCAGGTCCAGCACCTGCCGGTGCTGGCGACCACGCAATACGCCAAGGGGCTGGGCGCGACGGTCGCGGAGATCGCGTCGCTCTTCCCCGCTGACACCACTCCCATCGACAAGCTCGAGTTCGGGTGTTTCGCGAGTGACGCCTTCTGCTCCACGCTCCATCGCTTGCCGCGCGAGCGCGATGCGCTCCTGGTCTGCGGCATGGAAACGCATATCTGCGTGTTGCAGACAGTGCTCGGGGCGCTGAAGGAAGGTTATGCCGTGCACGTGGTGTCGGATGCGTGCGGCTCGCGACCCTCCGTTGGCGAAGACAAGACGCTGAATTGGCGCGTCGGCCTGGAGCGCATGCGCGACGCCGGCGCGGTCATCAGCTCGACCGAGATGGCGATCTACGAGTTGCTGCGCGGCTCCGGCACGGCGCAGTTCAAAGAGATGCTGAAACATCTGAAATAGTGCGCTCTCCGCTGTCCGCTCGCTCTCGGCTGCCCGGCCGAAAGCGGAAGGCGGAAAGCCGAAAGCCCTCTCGCTGATGAAGAAGAGCTCTAGACGGCCGAAGAAGATCGCCAGCGGAAGGTCCGCTGGCGGCACGAGCTCGGGCTACGCCATCCGCACGCGCCTCATCCACGGGAAATCGAAGACGCCGAAGTGGGATTACTCGCACCACGTCATCCCGCCGATCACGTCGTCGGCCACGTTCCGGCTGAGTTCGGCACAGCGCGGCGCCAAGGGCTTCTTCGAGTTTGCGTGCGACACCATCGACACCACACGCGAGGTCCCGATCTATATCTACGACCGGCTCGACGAGCCGACGCGCGGCATGCTCGAAGAGGCACTGGCGACGGCCGAAGGCGGCGACAACGCGGTCTGCTTCGCCACCGGCATGGCGGCGATCACCGCGGCCGTCAGCATGCTGATCCGCGCCGGCGATGAAGTGCTCGCGCATCACACGCTTTACGGGTGTACCTACAGCTTCCTCACGAACTGGCTGCCGCGGCAGAGCGTGCGCGCGCGTTTCTGCGATGTGGGTGATCCGGGATCACTGGCGCGCGGCATCACGGCCAAGACGCGTGTGGTCTACTTCGAGACGCCAGTGAATCCGACCATGGAGCTGATCGACATGCGCTCCGTCCGCACCGTCGTCGACCGCGCCAACCGCGGACGCAAGCCGGGCGAGCGCATCCAGGTGATGGTCGACAACACTTTCGCGACGCCTTACTGCCAGCGCCCGATCGAGCATGGCGTGGACATCGTGGTGCACTCGCTCACCAAGGCCATCGGCGGATTCGGCACCGACATGGGCGGGGCCGTCATCCTGCCCAAGGCGCTGCACAACACGCTGATGCTCTATCGCAAAGACTTTGGCGGCGTGCTTTCGCCCAAGGCCGCGTGGAACATCCTGGTCTACGGCTTGCCGTCTCTGGCGGCGCGCATGGCCAACATGCAGCGCACCGCGCGCCGCGTGGCGGATTTCCTCGAACGGCATCCCAAGGTCGCGCGCGTGGCGTACCCGGGATCGGCAAGCTTCCCGCAGCGCGCGCTCGCAGCCAGACAGATGGTGGATTATCGCGGCAAGTTCGCACCCGGCTCAATGATCTACTTCTCGCTCAAGGAAAAGGGAGCGGGCAATCGCGCGGGCGAGCGCTTCATCGACTACATCGCCGACAAGGCCTACTGCATCACGCTGGCCGTGAGCCTGGGACAGATCAAGACGCTGATCGAGAATCCGTACTCCATGACCCACTCGGCATATCAGGCGGCCAAGGGCGCGAATGAACTCGGCGCCAACGAACTCGAGCACGAGAACAAACAGAAGCTCGAGCCCGGCGGGATACGGTTGTCAGTAGGACTAGAAGACCGCGACGACATCATCGCCGACCTGGAGCGGGCCCTGGCCGAGGCGTAGCTCCTACGCCCTACTCGGACTCGGGCGCGCCGCTTCCCTTCACTCGCACCACTACGATCTTCGAGAAGCCTTCGGTGAAGGTTGGCGGCTTCAGCTTGGAAGCCATGCGCCGCATGACGTCTTCGGGCACCACGCGCTCGCGCCGGCGGTTGCGCTCGAGGCACACTTCGACGGGGACATCGAAGAAGACCGCCTCCACTTCATAGCCGAAGCCCTTCGACATCTTGATCCACTGCTTGCGCTCGTGCGGCGAGAGGTTGGTGGCGTCCACGTAATTCCACGGCATCTTGGCGATGAGGCGCGCGCGTAAGAGCGAGCGCAGCGTGGAGAACACGAGGTGCTGGTAACGCTGCTCGGTGATGTTGTCGAACAGGATGGTGCGCAGCAAGTCGCTCGAGAGCGGCGTGATGCCGCGGCGCTTGTACCACGTACTTTTACCCGAGCCGGGCAAGCCGATGGTGAGTACGACCACGCCGCGCGGCGCGCGCTTTTGCGCCGGCTGCGCGGGAATGGCCTGCGCCGAGGGTGGTGCGGCGAGCGATTCGGGCTGCGTCTCGATCTCGATCCTGCCGGGACGTTCCACGCCTCTTCCCGCGCGCTCCGCAGGAGCGGCCCGTCCGGGCGAGACCTCAAAATCATAGGAAGGCACTAAGGGCGCGGCACCGGCCGGACGTTCCTGGCCGATCCTTCCAGTCTGCTCTGTGTCGGGTGATTTTTTGCGGCGTCGCATCAGTCGGTCGCGCACCCATTGGCGCATGGGGTGTAACTTACACAAACTACTGGCAGCACGCAAACGTCATGCCGACCGGCTGGGGCTACGACTTTGGCGCTTGACTGCTGGCAGCGGTGGCAGCCGCGCGCGCCAAGCGTTCTTTCTCCGGCAGCGCTTCATCGAGCGCATAGTCGTGGACTCCGCGCACCAGTTTGTGCGGCGGGATGCGGCGCAATCGATAAAGGTAGCGGCGCGGTGCCGCACCCTGATTCGTCTTGGCAAGTTCGTAGAGCTGGTCCTGGTAGCGGATGGTGGTGAGCTGCGTCCAGAGTTTTGGGCGGCAGCTGGCGATGAGCAGGTCGCTGGCGCCCTCGACTTGCACGACGTCGACGATGCGCGGACCCATTGCCTGCTCGCGGCGGTATTCGCGCGCGCGCGCGTCCAGCAACGAAAGCAGGAAGAGCGGCATGGTGGGCAGCACTTCGCTGTTCACTACCGCAGCCGTGGCGCGCACCACGCCCTCGAACATGAAGTAGAGCAGCACCACGCTGAGCGGCTGGAAGAGATACGCAACCAGCAGCAGCGGACCGAGTCCCATGACCGCCGTCTCACCGCCGCTTTCCGCGGCGGCCATGGTCGCCCTGGTCACTCCGCCGGTGAACTGCGAGCGGACGAACGCCGGATAGCGCCAGCCCAGCGCCGCCAGGCATAGAAGCAGTTGCAGTACGCCGGTCACGATCGCGCCGCTGACCAGGCTGGCGGGAATGCCGCGGAACCAGCGCTGGCGCCACGCTTCCGGAACGAGCGCTAGCCCGAGGCCGGTGAGGTAGGCAAGCATGACTGTGCTTTGTATCATTTATCCATGACCATGGCGACACCCACACTCGACGTGCTGTATTCGCGGCAGCAGATACAGCAGCGTGTCCGCGAGCTGGGCGCACAAATGACGCAGGACTTTCACGGCCAGCCGCTCGTGCTGCTGGGTGTGCTCAAGGGCGCGTGCATCTTCCTCTCCGACCTGGCGCGCAACATCCCGCTCGACTGCTCGTTCGATTTCCTTTCGGTCTCGAGTTACGGCGACAGCACGCATTCCACGGGCGAGGTACGGCTGATCAAAGACGTGGACTGCTCCCTGGAAGACCGCAACGTGGTGCTGGTGGAAGACATCCTCGATACCGGCCTCACGCTCACGTATCTGAAGAAGATGATGCAAGCGCACCGGCCGCGCACGCTGAAGATCGTGACGCTGCTCGATAAGCCTTCGCGGCGCGTTCACCCCATCGCGGCGGATTATGTGGGCTTCACCATCCCCGACCATTTTGTCGTTGGCTACGGCATGGACCACGCCGAGCTCTATCGCAACCTGCCGGACATCTGCATCATGAAGTCTGCGGATCAAAGCCGGCGGAAGGCGCCGAGTAGGTAGCGCCGGCGAATGTCGCTGGCCTGAAGCCGCGGCTTTTGATAGAGTGCGCGCAATGCCTCTGGATTTGTCTCTCGCCCAGACATTGACCGCCGAGCACCCTGCGGCGGTTCCCCGCGACTGGCACTCGGTGGCGCGCCTCCTCGATTCCACCCTGCTCAAACCTGACACTACGCGTGACCAGGTGATCGCGCTCTGCGAAGAGGCGGCGCGCTTCGAGATGGCGACCGTTTTCGTCCATCCCAGCTATGTTGCGTTGGCATTCGATGGGTTGCGTGGAAGCTCGACCAAGGTCGGCACGCCGGTAGGGTTTCCGCTGGGCGCTGCGCTCACCACCACCAAACGGTTTGAGGCGACAGAGGCCCTGCGCCTGGGCGCGCGCGAACTCGACATGGTGATGAACATCGGGGCGCTGCGCTCCGGCGACCGGAAGCTGGTGGAGCTGGACATCCGCGGCGTGGCCGAGGTCACGCACGGCGGCGGCGCGCTGCTCAAGGTCATCCTGGAGACGCCGCTGCTGGCGCTGGAAGAAAAGATCATCGCGTGCGAGCTGTGCGTGCTGGCGGGCGCCGATTTTGTGAAGACGTGCACCGGTTTCGCCGGCGGCGGCGCCACCGTTGACGACATCCTGCTGATGCGGGGCGTGGTCGGAGAGCGCGCGCGGGTGAAGGCGGCGGGCGGTATCCGCACGGCCGCTGACGTCAACCGCATGCTGCAGGCGGGGGCCGACCGCATCGGCACCTCGGCTGCCGCGCACATCCTGCGCGAACTGGGCGCCAGTTAGCGCCACCATCGGACCCATCGGGCCAAGACATTCCACAGCCCACGCCGCTACACTGGTAACAGATGTCATCCCAAGCCCATTCTTCGGCGGAGCCGCGCACCGACCGCGTGCAGCAGTTCCTGGTCGAGGTTGCGGACGTGATCAACACCACGCTCGACCTCGATACCCTGCTCAAGCGCGTGGCGGAGGTGATCCAGCGCTATCTCGACTACGAGATCTTCGCCATCCTGCTGCTCAACGACAAGACCCAGGAGCTGCGCATGCGCTTCGAGGCCGGCCATCAGCCGGGGATAAAGGAAAAGCTGCGCGTGAAGGTGGGCGAGGGCATCACCGGCACCGCCGTAC